>NZ_JBWKXQ010000010.1:0-125826 GCF_059423125.1 Variovorax sp. GW531-E2
GGGCGGGGATAATCCGCCCCCATCATGTCTGCCGTGTTCAACCAGCCCTCCCTGGCGCGTCGCATAGCGCCCATCTTCCAGGGCTTCGACGGCTTCCTGGCCTTTGCCGTGATGCTGCTCGCCTTTGCCGGGCTGCTCACCATGTATTCCTCCGGCTACGACCATGGCACGCGCTTTCTCGACCATGGCCGCAACATGCTGCTGGCCGGCGGCATCATGTTCGTGGTGGCGCAGGTGCCGCCACAGCGGCTCATGGCTTTCGCCGTGCCGCTGTATGCGGCCGGGGTGGCGTTGCTGATTGCGGTGGCGCTGTTCGGCATCACCAAGAAGGGCGCCCAGCGCTGGATCAACGTGGGCGTGGTGATCCAGCCCAGCGAAATCCTCAAGATCGCGATGCCGCTGATGCTGGCCTGGTGGTTCCAGCGCCGCGAAGGCCAGTTGCGCCCGCTCGACTTCGTGGTGGCGACGCTGCTGCTGGCGGTGCCCGTCGGGCTCATCATGAAGCAGCCCGACCTGGGCACCTCGCTGCTGGTGCTGGCGGCCGGGCTGGCGGTGATCTTCTTTGCCGGGCTGCCGTGGAAGCTGATCGTGCCGCCGGTGGTGCTCGGCGCGGTGGCCATCACGCTGATCGTGGGTTTCGAGTCGCAGCTGTGCGTCGATGGCGTCGACTGGCGTGTGCTGCACGACTACCAGAAGCAGCGCGTGTGCACGCTGCTCGACCCCAGCAAGGACCCGCTGGGCAAGGGCTTCCACATCATCCAGGGGATGATCGCCATCGGCTCGGGCGGCGTGGGCGGCAAGGGCTTCATGCAGGGCACGCAGACGCACCTCGAATTCATTCCCGAGCGCACCACCGACTTCATCTTCGCGGCGTACTCCGAGGAATTTGGCCTGATCGGCAACCTGGCGCTGATCGCGGCCTTCATCCTGCTGATCTTCCGCGGGCTGACCATCGCGCTGAACGCGCCCACGCTGTTCTCGCGCCTGCTGGCCGGGGCGGTGACCATGATCTTCTTCACCTACGCCTTCGTGAACATGGGCATGGTCAGCGGCATCCTGCCCGTGGTGGGCGTGCCGCTGCCGTTCATCAGCTACGGCGGCACCGCCATGGTCACGCTGGGGCTGGGGCTGGGCATCCTGATGTCGATCGCGCGGGCCCGCAAACTCGCCCAGAACTAGAGTCCCCCGGGGCGGCACGGACGGGGGCGGCTGCCTAGAATGGCAGTCATGATCTCCCGCGAACCCACCATCGAGCGCCTCGCCACGGCGCAACAGCTCCTGCTCACGCCGTTCGGCCTGGACGAATCGCACCTGAGCAAGGCCCTGGCCGAGATCACCGCGCACCGCGTGGACGATGCCGACCTGTACTTCCAGTACACCCGCAGTGAAGGCTGGAGCCTCGAGGAAGGCATCGTCAAGACCGGCAGCTTCAGCATCGACCAGGGCGTCGGCGTGCGCGCCGTGAGCGGCGAGAAAACCGCCTTTGCCTACTCGGACGACATCTCCGAGGCCTCGCTGCTCGACGCGGCACGCACGGTGCGTTCCATTTCCTCCGCCGGTCGCACCGCGCGTGTGAAGACCGTGCCGCGCAAGATCGCCTCCAGCCGCTCGCTCTACGGCGGCATCGACCCCATCGCCACGCTCGACAGCACGGCCAAGGTGAAGCTGCTCGAGAAGGTCGAGCAGCTCGCCCGCTCGCGCGACCCGCGCGTGGCGCAGGTCATGGCCGGCCTGGCCAGCGAGTACGACGTCGTGATGGTGGCGCGCGCTGACGGCACGCTGGCGGCCGACGTGCGGCCGCTGGTGCGGCTGTCGGTCACCGTGATCGCCGAGCAGAACGGGCGCCGCGAGGTCGGCTCGGGCGGCGGCGGCGGGCGCTTCGGCCTGGCCTACTTCACCGACGCGCAGATCGCCGAGTACGTCGACCACGCCGTGAAGGCCGCGCTGACCAACCTCGACGCGCGTCCGGCCCCGGCCGGCGAGATGACCGTGGTGCTCGGTTCGGGCTGGCCCGGCATCCTGCTGCACGAAGCCATCGGCCACGGCCTGGAGGGCGACTTCAACCGCAAGGGCTCGAGCGCGTTCTCGGGCCGCATCGGCCAGCGCGTGGCGGCCAAGGGCGTCACGGTGCTCGACGACGGCACCATCGCCGACCGCCGCGGCTCGCTCAACGTGGACGACGAAGGCCACGCCAGCCAGCGCAACGTGCTGATCGAGGACGGCATCCTCAAGGGCTACATCCAGGACTCGATGAACGCGCGCCTCATGAAGGTCAAGCCCACGGGCAACGGCCGCCGCGAGAGCTACGCCCACGTGCCGATGCCGCGCATGACCAACACCTACATGCTCGGCGGCGACAAGGACCCGCAGGAAATCGTCGCCAGCATCAAGAAGGGCCTGTACGCCACCAACTTCGGCGGCGGGCAGGTGGACATCACGAGCGGCAAGTTCGTGTTCTCGGCCAGCGAGGCCTTCTGGGTCGAGAACGGCAAGATCCAGTACCCGGTGAAGGGCGCGACCATCGTGGGCAACGGCCCCGACGCGCTCACCCGCGTGACCATGATCGGCAACGACATGGCGCTCGATTCGGGCGTCGGCACCTGCGGCAAGGAAGGCCAGAGCGTGCCCGTGGGCGTCGGCCAACCGACCCTTCGCATCGACGGCCTGACGGTAGGTGGAACGGCTTAGGACTTTCGGCACTTGCCGGTTGTTTCATTCGGTTGCTAAGCTGCGCTCCTTTTTGCGAACGACGAATCAAGGAGCATTTCAATGGGGAACAGGATCAATTCGCCCGCCGTGCTGTGGGCCGTGACCGCCGTGCTCGCGCTGGCCACAGCCGGTTGCGCATCGCGCGGCGGTTCGGGCAGCCAGCCCGCCGCCGCACCGGCACCCGCCCCGGCCGCCGCCGCGCCCGCGGCGCCCAGCGGTTCGAAGGCCGGCATGGACGCGCGCGGCAACGTGGTGGATTCTTCCAAGGTCGAGGCCGGCAGCGGCCGCACCGTCAAGGGCCTGAATGGTTTCGAAGGCGAGATCACCGGCAACCCGGCGCGCAACAGCAAGTTCACGCGCCTGCAGATCGGCATGAGCACCAAGCAGGTCACCGACCTCGCCGGCCAGCCCACCGACCAGGGCGCCTACATCACCGGCAAGGCCTGGATTCCGTTCTACTTCGGCAGTGATCGCCATCGCTTCGAGATGACCTACAAGGGCCAGGGCCGCCTGATCTTCGCGGGCGGCGGCATGGGCGATTTCAGCAGCGGCAACCTGATCTGGATCATTCACAACGCCAACGAATCGGGCTACAGGTAAAAACAACACCGACCCGGCCGCCTGGCCGGGCTTTTGTTTTCCGTGCTACATTCCGCCCACATGTCCGCCCTCCGCGCTTACTTTTTTGCCTACTTTTGGTTCCCGGTTTCCGGCGGACGAGAGGCGAGCGCGTAAAGCAAACGAACACCCTCCCAGAACCGCCGGTGGCTTCCAGCCCCCGGCGGTTTTTTTATGCCCTGACGATTTTTCATTCACACCAACAAGGAAGAGAACCATGAGCACGAACACCCCTCCCGCCGGCGACAGCTGGTATGCGAGCGTCGAAAAAACCAGCAAGACCGACGACGAACGCATCAAGGACATCAACGTGCTCCCCCCTCCCGAACATCTGATCCGCTTCTTCCCGATCCGCGGTACGCCGATCGAAACGCTGATCACCGGCACCCGCCGCGGCATCCACAACATCATGGCCGGCAAGGACGACCGGCTGCTGGTGATCATGGGCCCGTGTTCGATCCACGACCCGGCCGCTGCCCTCGAGTACGCCCGCCGCCTCAAGGCCGAGCGCGACAAGTACGCCGGCACGCTGGAGATCGTGATGCGCGTGTACTTCGAGAAGCCGCGCACCACGGTCGGCTGGAAGGGGCTCATCAACGATCCGTACCTGGACGAGAGCTACCGCATCGACGAAGGCCTGCGCATCGCGCGCCAGCTGCTGATCGACATCAACCGCCTGGGCCTGCCGGCGGGCAGCGAGTTCCTCGACGTGATCTCGCCGCAGTACATCGGCGACCTGATCGCCTGGGGCGCCATCGGTGCGCGCACCACCGAAAGCCAGGTGCACCGCGAGCTGGCCTCGGGCCTGTCGGCGCCCATCGGCTTCAAGAACGGCACCGACGGCAACATCCGCATCGCCACCGACGCCATCCAGGCGGCGGCGCGCGGCCACCACTTCCTGTCGGTGCACAAGAACGGCCAGGTCGCGATCGTGCAGACCAACGGCAACCGCGACTGCCACGTGATCCTGCGCGGCGGCAAGACGCCGAACTACGACGCCGCCAGCGTCGAAGCGGCCTGCAAGGACCTCGAAGCCGCCAAGCTGCCGCCCACGCTCATGGTCGACTGCAGCCACGCCAACAGCTCCAAGCAGCACCAGAAGCAGATCGACGTGGCCAAGGACATCGCCGGCCAGATCGCCGGCGGGTCGAAGCGCGTGTTCGGCGTGATGATCGAAAGCCACCTGCAGGCGGGCGCCCAGAAGTTCACGCCGGGCAAGGACCAGCTCTCGGGCCTGGAGTACGGCAAGAGCATCACCGATGCGTGCATCGGCTGGGACGATTCGGTGCAGGTGCTCGAGACGCTGTCTCAAGCCGTCAAGCAGCGCCGGGGCTGAAGCGCTATTAGTTACAGCATGCTGGCCAGGTCGGGCCAGTGGTGCCGCATCGACGCCGCTTCGTCGCTGCCCTGCGGTACCAGCGAGAAATCCGCGAAGTCGAAGCCCGGCCCGACCATGCAGGCGACCAGCGTGTAGTCGCCGGCTGCGTGGCCCTGGATCGGGCGCGCGGCCTGCCACTGGCCGGCGGGCACCACGTGCTGTGGCCGGGTGCCGTGCACATCGACCGGCCCCAGCTTCACGTGGGCCGGCGCGGTCCGCATCGCGGCGTCGCAGGTCCACAGCGCCAGCGGCACGCCTTCCAGATGCACCCAGACTTCATCGGACAGCACGCGGTGCCAGCGCGAATGCTGGTGAACTTCGAGCAGGAAATAGATGCTGGTCAGCGCGCTGCGCGGCGCGCGACCGTCGGCGGGCGTCACGCTCGCGGCCGACCGGAACACCTCGGCATACCAGCCGCCCTCGGGGTGGGGCTGGAGCTTCAGGGTGTCGATCAGCTCACGCGCGCGCATGCCGTTCATCATCCGTGGGCGGCGCGCAGGGCGTCCAGCAGTTTCTCGTGCACGCCGCCGAAGCCGCCGTTGCTCATGCAGACGATGTGATCGCCGGGCCGCGCCGCGGCCACCACCTGCTGGACCAGCGGCTCGATGGCGCCGGCGACCTGGGCGCGTGCGCCCATCGGTGCCAGCGCGGCGGCGGCGTCCCAGTCGAGGCCGGCCGTGTGGCAGAACGACAGGTCGGCCGATTCCAGGCTCCACGGCAGTTGCGCGGCCATCACGCCCAGCTTCATCGTGTTGCTGCGCGGTTCGAAAGCCGCGAGGATGCGCTCACTTTGCTTGCCGGCGTCGTCGAGTTTCTTGCGCAGCCCGTCGAGCGTGGTGCGGATCGCGGTGGGGTGGTGGGCGAAGTCGTCGTAGACGGTGATCGCGCCGCCCTGGCCTTCGACCGTGCCGCGCAGCTCCATGCGCCGGCGCACGTTGCGAAAGCGCCCGAGCGCACGGGCCGCGTCGGCCGGCGGCACGCCCACATGGTCGGCTGCCGCGATGGCGGCCAGCGCGTTCATCTGGTTGTGCAGGCCCGAGAGTTCCCACTCGACCCGGCCGACCAACTCGCCCCGGTGCAGCACGTCGAAGGCGTCGTGCGTGCCGCGCGCCTGCCATTCCGTGGCCGGGCCGCCGTCGCCGAAACGGGCGAGTTCGCTCCAGCAGCCCTGGGCCAGCACGCGCTGCAGGCTCTCTTCGGTGGCGTTCACCACCAGGCGCCCGGTGCCGGGCACGGTGCGCACGAGGTGATGGAACTGGCGCTCGATGGCGGCCAGATCGTCAAAGATGTCGGCGTGATCGAACTCCAGGTTGTTCAGCACCGCGGTGCGCGGCCGGTAATGAACGAACTTGCTGCGCTTGTCGAAGAAGGCGGTGTCGTACTCGTCGGCCTCGATCACGAAGGCCGGGCCGTCGCCCAATCGGGCCGACACGCCGAAGTCCAGCGGCACACCGCCGACCAGGAAGCCGGGCGCCTTGCCGCTCTGTTCGAGCACCCAGGCCAGCATCGAGGTGGTGGTCGTCTTGCCATGCGTGCCGGCCACGGCCAGCACATGGCGGCCCTGCAGCACGTGCTCAGCCAGCCACTGCGGGCCGCTGGTGTAGGGCTTGCCGGTGTCCAGGATGGCTTCCATCAGCGGGAACTTGGGGCTGCCGTCGGGCAGCCGCGCCCGCGAGACCACGTTGCCGACCACGAACATGTCGGGGGCGAGGGCCAGCTGGTCGGCGCCGAAGCCTTCGATCAGGTCGATGCCGAGCGCGCGCAGCTGGTCGCTCATCGGGGGGTACACGCCGGCGTCGCAGCCCGTGACCCGGTGGCCTGCTTCGCGTGCGAGGGCGGCCACACCACCCATGAACGTGCCGCAGATACCCAGAATATGAATGTGCATCGGCCGATTCTAGGGAGGCGCTGCGGGTGCCCCGGCGGCTTCGCCCCGGGCGCCGTACTGATGTTCATGTGAGGGACGTCCGCAGCGGGCAAAATGCCCCGATGGACACGTCCAAGCGTGAAATCGCCGCCGTTGCCGCCCGACTCGTCGTCGAGGAGGGGCTTGAGTACGGCCCGGCCAAGCGCCGGGCACTGCGCGAACTCGGCCTCCCGGCGCGCACCGCGCTGCCCAGCAACGACGAGGTCGAGGCCGAGGTGCGCGACTACATCGCGGTCTTCTGCGCCGACACCCAGCCCCAGGAATTGCACGCACTGCGTCTGCTCGCGCTCGAGTGGATGGAGCGCATGGCCGTGTTCCGGCCGCATGTGGGCGGCGCCGTCTGGCACGGCACGGCCACACGTTTGTCAGACATTTATATTCAATTGTTCTGCGATGATTCCAAGTCGGCCGAAATCGCCCTGATCGATCACCACGTGGACTACGAGCCGCGCATGGTGACCGGCTTCCATGGCGAGCAGGTCGAAGCCCTCAGCGTCCACGCGCCGAGCCGGGCGCTGGGCGAGGAAATCGGGGTGCACCTGCTGGTGTACGACCTCGACGACCTGCGCGGTGCCCTCAAGCCCGACGCCCAGGGGCGCGCGCCGCGCGGCGACCTGAACGCGCTGCGCCGACGCATTGAACAAGAAAAGGACCAGTAATGACTTCAACGCCCACACGACGCGGCATGCTGTATGCCGGCGTGGCGGCAGTCGCTGCCGCGGCCGGCATTGCCGGCGCCTGGTGGCGGGAGCGCAATGACAGCGGCGTCGCGGCCACCGGCGGCGAAAAGCTCGATGCCGCCATGTTCTGGGACCAGCGCTTCGAGCGCCCCGAGGGCGGCGAGCTGGTCCTGTCGAGCCTGCGCGGCAAGCCCGTGCTGCTCAACTTCTGGGCCACGTGGTGCCCGCCCTGCGTCGAAGAAATGCCGATGATCGACGCCTTTTTCCGCGAACACGGCGCCAACGGCTGGCAAGTGGTGGGATTGGCCATCGACCAGCCCAGTGCGGTGCGCAAGTTCCTGCAGCGCACGCCGGTCACCTACCCGACCGCATTGGCCGGTTTGCAAGGCATGGAACTGGTGAAGAATCTGGGCAACACCGGGGGCGGCCTGCCGTTCACCTTGGTGCTCCATGCCGACGGTTCGGTGCTGGCTCGTAAAATGGGCAAGCTTGAAACGACCGACCTGGACGCTTGGCGACGCCAACTTGTTCACGGTTAGAATTTAAATACACAAGCTGGCGTTAGACGCCAAACGCCGAAAATCGACGGTTTTCGGTCAAGTTCTTTCCTAAAGACCGGCAAAGCTGGCACTGGAGTCCCATGGATCTGCGCAAACTCAAGACACTGATCGATCTGGTGTCCGAATCGAATATTTCCGAACTGGAAATCACCGAGACCGAAGGCAAGGTCCGCATCGTCAAGGGTGGCGGTGCCGCCCCCGTGCAGTACGTGCAGACCCTGGCCGCCGCGCCCGCCGTGGCAGCGCCCGCCGTGGCCGGTGCTGTTGCCCCGGCCGCCGCAGCCCCTGCCGTCGAAGCCGCACCGAGCGGCCATGCCGTGAAGTCGCCGATGGTCGGCACCTTCTACCGTTCGTCCAGCCCGGGCGCCGCGGCCTTCGTCGAAGTCGGCAGCAAGGTGAACGAGGGCGACACGCTCTGCATCATCGAGGCGATGAAGATCCTCAACGAAATCGAGGCCGACAAGGCCGGCACGGTCACGCAGATCCTCGGCGAAAACGGCCAGGCGGTCGAATACGGCCAGCCGCTGTTCATCATCGAGTAAGCATGTTCAAGAAGATTCTGGTTGCAAACCGGGGGGAGATCGCCCTTCGGATCCAGCGCGCTTGCAGCGAAATGGGCATCAAGGCCGTGATGGTCTATTCCGAAGCCGATCGCGAAGCCAAGTACGTCAAGCTGGCGCAGGAAGCCGTGTGCATCGGCCCGGCGCCTTCGGGCCTGAGCTACCTCAACATGCCGGCCATCATCTCGGCCGCCGAGGTGACCGACGCCGAAGCCATCCACCCCGGCTACGGTTTCCTGAGCGAGAACGCCAATTTCGCCGAACGCGTGGAGCAAAGCGGCTTCCAGTTCATCGGCCCGACGCCCGACAACATCCGCACGATGGGTGACAAGGTCTCGGCCAAGCAGGCCATGATCAAGGCCGGCGTGCCCTGCGTGCCCGGCTCGGAAGGCGAACTGTCGGACGACGCCGCCACCAACAAGCGCATCGCCCGTGCGATCGGCTACCCGGTGATCATCAAGGCGGCAGGCGGCGGCGGTGGCCGCGGCATGCGCGTGGTGCACACCGAGGCGGCGCTGGTCAACGCGATCCAGATGACCAAGGCGGAAGCCGCCGCGGCCTTCAACAATCCGGCCGTGTACATGGAGAAGTTTCTCCAGAACCCGCGCCACATCGAAATCCAGATCCTCGCGGACAAGCACAAGAACGCCGTCTACCTGGGCGAGCGCGACTGCTCCATGCAGCGCCGCCACCAGAAGGTGATCGAGGAATCGCCGGCCCCCGGCATTCCGCGCAAGCTGATCGAGAAGATCGGCGAGCGTTGCGCCACCGCCTGCAAGAAGATCGGCTACCGCGGCGCCGGCACCTTCGAGTTCCTGTACGAGAACGGCGAGTTCTACTTCATCGAGATGAACACGCGCGTGCAGGTGGAGCATCCGGTCACGGAGTTCACCACCGGCATCGACATCGTGAAGACGCAGATCATGGTCGCCGCCGGCGAGAAGCTGCCGTTCACGCAGCGCCAGATCGAGATGCGCGGCCACGCCATCGAGGTGCGCATCAACGCCGAAGACCCGTGGAAGTTCACGCCGTCGCCGGGTCGAATCACCATGTGGCACCCGCCGGGCGGCCCGGGCGTGCGCGTCGACTCGCACGTGTACACCAACTACTTCGTGCCCCCAAACTACGACTCGATGATCGGCAAGATCATCGTGTACGGCGACACCCGCGAACAGGCCATGGCGCGCATGCGCACGGCCCTGAACGAGACGGTGATCGAAGGCATCCAGACCAACATGCCGCTGCACCGCGAGTTGATGGTCGACGCCAAGTTCATGAGCGGCGGCACGAACATCCACTACCTGGAAGAGTGGCTCGCAGCGCACAAGCGCTGAGTCCACGCGCAACGCCCTGTATGTTTGAACTCCGCCTCATGGCGCCGGAAGACCGGGTCGAAATGCTCGGCGATGCGCTCGACGCACTCGATGCGCTGAGCGTGTCGGTCGAAGACGCCGATGCGCAGACCGATGCCGAGCAGGCTCTGTTCGGCGAGCCCGGCATGCCGCCGCCCAAGGAGGGCTGGCAGCGTTCGCGCGTGATCGCGCTGTTCCCCGATGAAGATGCCGCCAACGAGGCGGCCTCGGTGCTCGCGCTGCAGGACTTCTTCGAAGGCTGCGCGGTGCTCGGCGTGGCGCCGGTGCCTGATCAGGACTGGGTGCGGCTCACGCAATCGCAGTTCGCACCGGTCGAGATCACGCCCGAGTTCTGGATCGTGCCCACCTGGCACGAGCCGCCCGCGCAGGCCAAGCAGGTGATCCGGCTCGATCCGGGCCTGGCCTTCGGCACGGGCACGCACCCGACCACGCGCATGTGCCTGCGCTGGATCGCGACGCAAGGCGAGGGCGCCTTTGCCGACCAGCGCGTGCTCGACTACGGCTGCGGCTCCGGCATCCTGGCCATCGGCGCGGCCAAGTTCGGCGCGCGCAACATCGACGCCGTCGACATCGACGAAGCCGCGGTCTCCTCGACCCGGCTCAACGCCGAGGCCAACGGTGTGCAGCTGAACGCGGGTCTGCCCGAAGCAGCGAAGGGCGAGTACCAGACGGTGCTCGCCAACATCCTCGCGACGCCGCTCAAGGTGCTGGCGCCGCTGCTGCGCAGCCATGTGGCCGCTGGCGGTTCGCTGGTGCTGGCCGGCATCCTCGAGCGCCAGGCCGACGAGCTCAAGGCGGCCTACGCGCCGTACGCCGCGCTCGAAGTCAGCGACACCGAGGACGGCTGGATCCTCATGACCGCGCGCTGCTGAAGCGCGCGGCCGGGCGCTCGCACCGCGGGTGCCCCGGGCACCTGCCTGCGTGGCGAGGGCCCAACCCTACAATCGCCCGGTCATGAGCCTCGTCACGCGTTGCCCCGCCTGCACCACCACCTTCAAGGTGGTGCGCGACCAGCTTCGCATCTCGGACGGCTGGGTGCGCTGCGGCCGCTGCAGCCATGTGTTCGATGCCACGCTCGACCTGCAGGAGGCGCCCGATGGTGCGGTGTCCGCATCCGCCGCGCCGGCACCCGCGCCCACGTCGTCACCTTCGCCGATGTCTTCGATGGCCGCACTGGTGGCGTCTTTCGAGGATGCGCGCATCGACCTGGCGGCCGCACGGCCGGCGGTCGAGGAGGCCGACTTTCTCGATGACGAGTCCGAGCCGCAGGCGCCACCGCCTGCCCCTCAAGACGAGGCCGGGTTGTCGACCGCCGCCACCAACGTCGCGCCGGCTGCATCCCCGCTGCCTTTCGAGCTGACGCTGCCCGCACACGGCCTCGCCGCGGACGAACCCTGGTCCGATCTCGATGCCACCGAGCCCGCATGGCGTCCGCCCGCGAGTTCGCTGCCGCCGTTTCCGAACATCGACCTGAACCTCGGCGCGCCGCCGCCCGCATCGCCGCCGCCTGCGCCGCCCTTGCCCGACCTGCCGCGCAGCTCAGCGCTGCGCGGGCTGGTTGCCGCGACCGGCGAGAACGACGATGGCGCGGCCGCGGAGCGCGAGCAGGAAGAGAAGGACCACGACCAGCTCCTGATCCAGAAGGCGCTGCGCCGTGCGCGCGCCAAGTCGGCCAAGATCGCGAACGCCAAGGCGCGTGACGCGCAGCACGAAGAGGCCGCCGCGCCGCTGCCGGGCCCTGGCATCCGTGCCGAAGGCGAGCCGGATTTCTCGCTCTCCGCGACCTTCGATGCGCCTGAAGCGCATCCCTTCGCCGAAGAAGACGAGCCGACCGAAAAGGCTGTCGGCTTCTGGCAGCGCAAGGGCGTGCGTCGTCTGCTCGTGCTGCTGGCCGTGCTCGCGGCGTTGGTTCTCATCGTGCAGATCGTTCGCCACGAGCGCGACGGCATCGTGGCACGCCAGCCGAACCTGCGGCCCGCCCTGTCGGCGCTGTGCCAGTACACCGGCTGCGAGCTTGCGGCGCTGCGCCAGATCGGCGACATCGTGATCGAGGGCGCGGCCTTCGCGCGCGAGAAGAGCGGCGGCAACGACTACCGTCTGAGCTTCACCTTGCGCAATGCGGCGACCGTGCCGCTCGCCATGCCGGCCATCGAACTGTCGCTGCTCGACACGCAGGAGCAGGCCGTCGTGCGGCGCGTGCTGACGCCCAACGACTACGGCGCGCCGGGCGTGCTGGCGGCGCGTGCCGACCGCGCGGCCTCGCTGCCGCTGACCCTGTCGGCCAGCGAGGCGGCGGCACTGCCGCCGATCGCGGGCTACCGCGTCGAGGCTTTCTATCCCTGAACGGAGCGCCGACACGCGCGCCGTTCGTTCCCTTTCTCATCCAACCTACGGTCCACCCATGGCAGCAGTGATTTGCGGTTCCCTCGCGTTCGACACCATCATGACTTTCGAAGGCCGGTTCGCCGACCAGATCCTGCCGGACCAGCTGCACATCCTGAATGTGTCGTTCCTGGTGCCGGGCCTGCGCCGTGACTTCGGTGGCTGCGCCGGCAACATCGCCTACAGCCTCAACGCCCTGGGCGGCACGGCGCTGCCGATGGCCACGCTGGGCAGCGACGGCGCCGACTACGCTGAGCGCATGCGCACGCTGGGCATCAGCACGGAGTTCGTGCGTCAGCTCGACGACACCTTCACCGCGCAGGCGATGATCATGAACGACACGGACAACAACCAGATCACGGCGTTCCATCCCGGCGCGATGCAGCAGGCGCACATCACGAAGGTGGTGGCGCGCGAGGACATCAAGCTCGGCATCATCGCGCCCGACGGCCGCGAGGCGATGCTGCAGCACGCCGAGCAATTCGCTGTCGCCGGCATTCCCTTCGTGTTCGATCCGGGCCAGGGCCTGCCGATGTTCGACGGCGATGCACTGCGTCACTTCATCGAGCTCGCGAGCTGGGTCGTCGTCAACGACTACGAAGGCAAGATGCTGTCGCAGCGCACCGGCTGGAGCCTGGCCGAGATCTCGCAGCGCGTGCGCGGCCTCGTGGTCACGCTGGCGGCCGAGGGCTGTGAAGTGTGGACCGGCGGCGAGCGCGAGCACGTGCCCGGCATGACGCCCACGGCCGTGGTCGAGCCCACGGGCTGCGGCGACGCGTGGCGCGGCGGCCTGCTGTACGGCCTGGAAAAGGAATGGCCGCTGGCGCGCTGCGCAGCCCTCGGCAACCGCATTGGCGCGCTCAAGATCGCGCAGCGCGGACCGCAGAACTACCAGATCGATCGCGCGACGCTCGACCTGTGATTCGCTGACGACCTGCCCGCATCGCTTCGGCGATTCGGCGACAGCGGGCGCCCATGAAAAAAGCCCGGCACCTTGCGGTGCCGGGCTTCGTGCCTTTCAAGGCCGCTGAGAATTCACTCAGGGCTTGCTGGCCGTCGGAAACGGCCAGGCTGCCTGGGGATTCAGCGTCGTTTGCGCCGCAGGGGCAGGCGCTACGGCAGCCTTCGCAGGCGCGGCGGCCTTCTTGGCAGCAGGCTTCTTGGCAGCAGCGGCAGGCTTGGCAGCGGGCTTTTTCGCGGCTTTCTTGGCCGCGGCCTTCTTGGCAGGGGCCTTCTTGGCGGCAGCCTTCTTCGCAGGGGCCTTCTTGGCAGCAGCCTTCTTGGCAGGCGCCTTCTTCGCTACGGCCTTCTTGGCAGGCGCCTTCTTGGCGGCGGCCTTCTTTGCCGGAGCCTTCTTGGCAGCGGCCTTCTTCGCCGGTGCAGCCTTCTTCGCTACGACCTTCTTGGCTGCAACCTTCTTGGCCGCGACCTTCTTTGCCGGAGCCTTCTTCGCTACGACCTTCTTGGCGACAGCCTTCTTAGCCGGAGCCTTCTTGGCAGCGACCTTCTTTGCCGGAGCCTTCTTCGCGGCGACAGCCTTCTTAGCCGGAGCCTTCTTTGCAGCGGCCTTCTTGGCCGGCGCTTTCTTTGCAGTTGCCATTTCTATTTCTCCTTGATCAAGTTGAAAAAATCAACCTATTGAAGCACTCCACGCGCGTTGGGAGCGTGAAGCGATTCATGGCGTTGGAATCTGAGCCCCAGCACCATGAACACCTGAGCCCTCGTCCATGCCGCGCTCTTTGGCGCAGTCGGTGGCAAGGGCAATTCTTGAATTCATGAATTGTTGTGTATCGAAAAATTCAATCCCAGGAGAGCGCACCACCCGACTGGTACTCGATCACGCGGGTTTCGAAAAAGTTGCGCTCTTTCTTCAGGTCAATCATTTCGCTCATCCAGGGGAACGGGTTTTCCTCGTTCGGGAAGAGCGTTTCGAGGCCGATCTGCTGCGCGCGCCGGTTGGCGATGTAGCGCAGGTAGCCCTTGAACATGGAGGCGTTCATGCCGAGCACGCCACGCGGCATGGTGTCTTCGGCGTATTTGTATTCGAGCTCGACGGCCTTCATGAAGAGGTCCTTGATCTCGGCCTTGAACTCTGCGGTCCACAGGCCAGGATTCTCGAGCTTGAGCTGGTTGATCAGGTCGATGCCGAAATTGCAGTGCATCGACTCGTCGCGCAGGATGTACTGGTACTGCTCGGCAGCGCCGGTCATCTTGTTCTGACGGCCCAGCGCAAGGATCTGCGTGAAGCCGACGTAGAAGAAGAGACCTTCCATCAGGCAGGCGAACACGATGAGCGACTTGAGCAGCGTCTGGTCGGTCTCGTGCGTGCCGGTCTTGAAGTTCGGGTCGCTGATGGCGTCGATGAACGGGATCAGGAACTGGTCCTTCTCGCGGATCGACGGCACTTCGTTGTAGGCGTTGAAGATCTCGCTCTCGTCCAGGCCGAGCGACTCGACGATGTACTGGTACGCGTGCGTGTGGATCGCTTCCTCGAAGGCCTGGCGCAGCAGGAACTGGCGGCACTCGGGGGCCGTGATGTGGCGGTAGGTGCCCAGCACGATGTTGTTGGCGGCCAGCGAGTCGGCGGTCACGAAGAAGCCGAGGTTGCGCTTGACGATGCGGCGCTCGTCTTCGGTCAGGCCGTTCGGGTCTTTCCACAACGCGATGTCGCGCGTCATGTTCACCTCTTGCGGCATCCAGTGGTTGGCGCAGGTGGCGAGGTACTTTTCCCAGGCCCACTTGTACTTGAACGGCACCAACTGGTTGACGTCGGTCTGGCCGTTGATGATCCGCTTGTCGGAAGCCTTGACGCGCTGGCCTGCAGCGGCGGCCACCGGTACGGTGGCAGTGGCGGGTTGTGCAAGCGACGAAGTCGGAGCGGCGACCGCGCGGCCAGCGGAAAGACCGCCGGTCGATGCGTGGTGCTGCTGCAATCCTTGTTGCATATCCTTTGGTAAGGAGGGCTTGACTTCTTCGTCCCAGGTCAACATAGAAAAATCCAATGCGCAATTATCGGAGCAACGATGTGAGTTGCAAAGTGCTCGTTCACATCGTGCGCCATTTATGGGGTTGTTATGTTGCTCGCATGCATCGCGCGACGTCAGTCAATGCCTTGATTGATTGAACGTCGCGCGCTTTTCAATTGTGCGAGCACCTCGCTGATCGATCGAAGCGTCTTGTGTGTTGACGCTTCACTTGCACATCACTGGCAGGCTTCGCAGGTCGGATCGTCGACACCGCAGAACGCGATGTCGGTGGCGGGCATCGCGCTCATCTGTGCCTTCGCTGCAGCAGCGGCGGCTTCGAGTGCGCTCATGCCCGAGGGTGCGTCGTTGCCCGACGACACCGCGTTGAGACGGCCCGATTGCACCGTCGACTTTTCAGCGTGCGTCGCGCTCTGCGTGCGCAGGTAGTACGTGGTCTTCAGGCCGCGCAGCCAGGCGAGCTTGTAGGTGTCGTCGAGCTTCTTGCCCGAGGCGCCGGCCATGTAGATGTTCAGCGACTGCGCTTGGTCGATCCACTTCTGGCGACGCGCGGCGGCTTCCACCAGCCACGTCGTCTCGACTTCGAACGCGGTGGCGTACAGCGCCTTCACGTCCTGCGGCACGCGGTCGATGGGACGCAGCGAGCCGTCGAAGTGCTTCAGGTCCATGACCATCACGTCGTCCCACAGGCCCAGGCGCTTCAGGTCGCGCACCAGGTAGTGGTTGATCACGGTGAACTCGCCCGACAGGTTCGACTTGACCGACAGGTTGCCGAAGCAGGGTTCGATCGAGGCGTCCACGCCGATGATGTTCGAGATGGTCGCCGTGGGGGCGATGGCCACGCAGTTCGAATTGCGCATGCCGTCGGCCTTGATCTTGGCGCGCAGCGAATCCCAGTCGAGGGTGGCCGAGCGGTCCACTTCGACGTAGCCGCCGCGGGCCTTCTCGAGCAGGTCGAGCGAGTCGATCGGCAGGATGCCCTTGTCCCACAGCGAGCCCTTGTAGCTGGAGTACTTGCCGCGTTCCTTGGCCAGCTCGGTCGAGGCCCAGTAGGCGTGGTAGCAGATGGCTTCCATCGACTCGTCGGCGAACTGCACGGCTTCCTGCGAGGCGTAGGGAATGCGCAGTTCGTACAGCGCGTCCTGGAAGCCCATCAGGCCCAGGCCGACCGGACGGTGGCGCAGGTTCGAGTCGCGCGCCTTCTTCACGGCGTAGTAGTTGATGTCGATCACGTTGTCGAGCATGCGCATCGCGGTCGAGATGGTGCGCTTGAGCTTTTCCTGGTCGACCTTGCCGTCCTTCAGGTGCTGCAGCAGGTTCACGGAACCCAGGTTGCACACGGCGGTTTCGGTGTCGCTGGTGTTCAGCGTGATCTCGGTGCACAGGTTCGACGAGTGCACGACGCCGGCGTGCTGCTGCGGCGAGCGCACGTTGCAGGCGTCCTTGAACGTGATCCAGGGATGGCCGGTCTCGAACAGCATCGTGAGCATCTTGCGCCACAGGTCCGAGGCCTGGAGGGTGCGCGCGGGCTTGATCTCGCCGCGGGCGGCCTTCTCTTCGTAGGCGACGTAGGCCTTCTCGAAGTCGGCGCCGAACAGGTCGTGCAGGTCAGGCACGTTGGAGGGCGAGAACAGCGTCCAGGTGCCCTTTTCCATCACGCGGCGCATGAACAGGTCGGGGATCCAGTTGGCGGTGTTCATGTCGTGCGTGCGGCGGCGGTCGTCGCCGGTGTTCTTGCGCAGCTCCAGGAACTCCTCGATGTCGAGGTGCCAGGTTTCCAGGTACGTGCAGACGGCGCCCTTGCGCTTGCCGCCTTGGTTGACGGCCACGGCCGTGTCGTTCACCACCTTCAGGAACGGCACCACGCCCTGCGATTCGCCGTTGGTGCCCTTGATGTGGCTGCCCAGTGCGCGCACGCGGGTCCAGTCGTTGCCCAGGCCGCCGGCGAACTTCGACAGCAGTGCGTTTTCCTTGATCGACTCGTAGATGCCGTCCAGGTCGTCGGGCACGGTGGTCAGGTAGCAGCTGGACAGCTGCGAGCGCAGCGTGCCGGCGTTGAACAGGGTGGGCGTGCTCGACATGAAGTCGAACGACGACAGCACTTCGTAGAACTCGATGGCGCGGGCTTCGCGGTCGATTTCGTTCAGCGACAGGCCCATGGCCACGCGCATGAAGAACGCCTGCGGCAGTTCGATGCGGGTCTTGCGCACGTGCAGGAAGTAGCGGTCGTACAGCGTCTGCAGGCCCAGGTAGTCGAACTGGTTGTCGCGCTCGGCCTTCAGGGCGGCGCCCAGGCGGGGCAGGTCGTACTGCAGCAGCTTCTCGTCGAGTAGCTCGTTTTCGACGCCCTTCTTGATGAACTGCGGGAAGTAGTCGGCGTAGGCGGTGGCGCGCTCGACCGGCATCACTTCGCGGCCGATGATTTCCTTGAAGATCGTGTGCAGCAGCAGGCGCGCGGTGGCGAAGGTGTAGTCGGGGTCCTTCTCGATCAGCGTGCGGGCGGCCAGGATGGAGGCCTTGTAGACCTCGTCCAGCGGCACGCCGTCGTACAGGTTGCGCATCGTCTCGGCGACGATGGGGGCGGCGGTGATGCTGTCGCCCAGGCCCTGGCAGGCCGATTCGATCAGGCCCTTGAGCTCGTTCAGGTCCAGCGCCACGCGCTCGCCGTTGTCGAGCACGTGCAGCGCCGGCGCGGCGGGCACGTCCTGCTCGCCTTGCTTCGAGCGTTCCTGGGTGCGGCGTTCGCGGTACAGCACGTAGGCGCGCGCGATTTCATGGTGGCCGCCGCGCATCAGGCCGAGCTCGACCTGGTCCTGCACGTCTTCGATGTGGAAGGTGCCGCCGCCCGGACGCGAGCGGACCATGGCGCGGATCACGCCTTGCGTCAGCGTGTCGACGGTCTCGCGCACGCTGGCGGAAGCCGCGCCCTGGGTGCCGTGCACCGCCAGGAAGGCCTTCATCATGGCGATGGCGATCTTGTTCGGCTCGAAGGGAACGACGGCGCCGTTGCGGCGGATGATCTGGTAGTGCGCGAGGTTCTGACCGGTGGGCGAGCCCGCAGTGTCTTGTTGCTGCTGCGGCGTCGCGGGGACGGCGCGGGGGGTCGACGGGGTGTTCAGTGCAGTTTGCATTCGCTTCCTCTCGGTTGTGCAATTCTTGTTGGTTGGCAAGGCCTCGCGGGCCTTGCGTCGGCGTTGTTGCCGAACGGGAAGACACTATATCTAGGGTGTCTGTGCCCTACAAGCCACTACAGGTAGTGTTTTCCTATGGACGCAACCCATACAGGAATTGCGCCGCACTCAGCGCATCGCCAGCGATGCCGCGTGAATACTGGCCCATGGTGGCGCAACCCGCACGGGGCGCGGCTTGCAAGGCGATTTGGGCCTGCAGCCCGCATGGTTGCTACGTCGCGTGCCTGCGCTTGCGAGATTGCTGCGCTGCGAGAGCGGCGCATCGCGGGCCACGGAGCGATTGAAAAAATTAGCGCGCGACCACCTGCTCGGGAAACATCTGTGGATTCCAGCCGAGCTGTTCGCGCAGCAGGCGCCAGTCGAAACCGGCGCCGGGGTCCTGCTTGCGACCGGGCGCGATGTGCTCGTGGCCGGCGATGTGGGCGATGGCGTAGTGCTGCGCGAGCGCGGCGCACAGGCTGGCCAGCGTCTCGTACTGCGCCTCCTCGAAGCGTTCGCCCTCGAGGCCTTCGAGCTCGATGCCGACGGAGTCGTCGTTGCAGTTGGTGCGTCCGCGCCACGACGACACGCCGGCATGCCAGGCGCGGTCCTCGCAGCTCACGAACTGCCAGAGCTCGCCGTTGCGTCGCACATAGAAATGCGAGGACACCTCGAGCCCGCGGATCGACTGGAAGTACGGGTGCGCGTCCCAGTCGAGCCGGTTGGTGAAGAGCTGCTGCACGGCGTCGCCGCCGTATTCGCCCGGTGGCAGGCTGATGGAATGCAGCACGATCAGGTCGGTCTGCGCGCCGACAGGGCGCGGGCCGAAGTTGGGCGAGGGCAGGGCCTTGGCGAAGCGGTACCAGCCGGCGCGCCAAAGTCTGTCGTCGCCGGCCGGTGTCGTGGCGAGGTCGTCAGTCGTCGGCATGCGCGGTGGCACCGTCGTCGCCGTTGGGCGTGGAGATGCCCAGGCGCGCGATGCGGTAGCGGATCTGGCGCAGGCTCATGCCCAGCCGCGCGGCGGCGGCCGTGCGGTTGAAGCCGCTTTCGTGCAGCGCGCGCACGAGGATCTCGCGCTCCTGCTGGTCGAGCCAGGCTTGCAGGTCGGAGGGCAGCGGCGGCGGCGCGGGCTTGGGCTCGACCGCCGGCGCGGCGGCCGCAGCCACCGCAACGGCGGCTGGCGCTTCGGCGGATTCGCTGCGCGGCGCGGCCGGCATCGGCGTCATCGCGCCCATCAGGTCGATGTGCAGCTCGTCGCCGTCGTTCAGCGCCACGGCGCGGTGCAGCAGGTTCTCGAGCTCGCGCACGTTGCCGTCGAGTGGGTGCTGGGCCAGGCGCTGCAGCACCGCGTCGGACAGGCGCGGCACGGGCAGGCCGCCGTCCTGCGCGATGCGCGCGAGCAGCGCGGTGCACAGCGCAGGCAGGTCTTCGCGGCGCTCGCGCAGCGCGGGCACGGCGATCTCGATCACGTTGAGCCGGTAGAACAGGTCCTGCCGGAAGCGGCCGGCCAGCACCTCGGCGTGCAGGTCTTTATGGGTGGCGCTCACGATGCGCACGTCGACCGCGTCTTCCTGCGTCGAGCCGATGGCGCGCACGCTGCGTTCCTGGATGGCGCGCAGCAGCTTCGACTGCATGGCCAGCGGCAGGTCGCCGATTTCGTCGAGGAACAGCGTGCCGTCGCGCGCCGCCTGGAAGTAGCCGTCGCGGTCCTGCGAGGAGCCGGTGTACGAGCCCTTCTTGGCGCCGAAGAACTCGGCCTCGAGCAGGTTCTCGGGGATCGCGCCGCAGTTCACCGCGACGAAGGGGCCTTCGCTGCGCTGGCTGCAGCCGTGCACGGCGCGCGCGACCAGCTCCTTGCCGGTGCCCGATTCGCCGCGCACCAGCACCGGCGCCATGCCGCGCGCCACCTTGGCGATGCGCGACTTCACGAGGCGCATCGGGTCGGAGTCGCCGACCAGCCGGTCGAGCGCGGTGGCGCCGCTGCGCGTCACGGCCAGCACATCGGGACGCTCGCCGCCCTGGCCGGCGGCCTGCGGCGGCGCCTTCTGCGGCACGACCACCGCCGCGCGGTTGGCCTGCACGGCCGACGCCACCACGGCGCGGAACTGCTTCAGGTCGACCGGCTTCGTGAGGTAGTCGAAGGCGCCGGCCTTCAGCGCCTCGACCGCGTTCTCGGCCGAGCCGTAGGCGGTCATGACCACGCAACGCTCGCTGCGCTGGTCTTTCTGGATGCGGTGAATGATCTCCATGCCTTCGCCGTCGGGCAGCCGCATGTCGGTGATCACGGCGTCGAAGCGGCCGGCTTCGAGATGCTGCCAGGCTTCGGACACGCTGCCTGCGGCTTCCACCCGGTAGCCTTCACGCAGCAGCGTGAGTTCGTAGAGCGTGCGCAGGTCGGGTTCGTCGTCGATGACGAGGATCTGCGCGGGGCGCGGGGCGGCGGCGGAAGGCGGGAGAGAGCTCACGGCCGCTATTGTGTCAGCCGGTTTTCGCTCGGTGCGAAGCTGACGAAGAATTCATTGCCCTCGGGCCCGCCCGGCACCAGTGCGCGCCGTTCGTAGCCGATGGTGGCGCCGTGGCGCCGGCACAGCTCGCGGCACAGGAACAGGCCCAGGCCGCTGGAGCGGCTCTCGGACGAGAAGAAGGGTTCGAACAGGTGGCGCTGCACCGCCGGCTCCAGCGGCGCGCCGTCGCTCCACACCAGCAACGCGGCGCGCTGCACGCCGGCGCGCTGCACCGTGGTGATGACCTGGATCGCGCCGTCGCGCTGGCTGGCGTAGCGCGCGGCGTTGTCCAGCAGGTTCACCAGCAGCCGGCGCAGGTGCTCGGCCTCGAAGCGCACCTCGCTGCCCGGCGCGTCGAGCGCCACGCGCACGCCCTTGCGCTGCGTCTGGCGTATCCATTCCTCGGCCAGGATCTGCGCGGCCGGGTCGAGCACCAGTTGCTCGCCCAGCGAGAGCACGCGCTGCTGGCGCGCGCGCGAGACGTCGAGCACGTCGTCCACGATGCGCGCCAGGCGCTGCGCGTTGTGCTGCACCATGTCGGTCAGCTTGCGGTGCGCCGGGTCGGTCAGGTCTTCGCTGAGCAGCGCGCTGGCTTGCGCGATGGCGGCCAGCGGGTTGCGGATTTCATGCGCCACCGCGGCCGACATGCGGCCCATCGCGGCGAGCTTCTCGGTGCGGATGCGGGCTTCGAGCTCGCGCAGGTCCTGCAGGAACATCACGCACAGGCTGTCGGCGCGGCGGTCGTCGGTGGGCGTGAGCCGGGTGCGCACGCGCACCTCGCGCGCCGCGCCGCGTGCCTGCGCCACCGGGATCTCTTCGGTCTGCGGCGCGCGCCGGGCGAAGGTCTGGCGCGCCAGCGCGGCCAGCGCGTGCCAGGCCGGCTGGGTGTGCAGCGGGAACGGCAGCGCCAGCTGCGCCAGGCCCTGGCCGAGGATCGCGTCGGCCGCCGGGTTGGCTGCGTGCACCAGGCCGTCGGTGTCGATCACCAGCACGCCTTCGCTGAGGGTTTCGATCACCAGGTCGTTGACCTGCGCCTGCATCTGCGCGTGGCTGCGGCTGCGCTGCGCCACCGCTTCCTCGCGCGCCAGCCGGCGCGCGAGTTCGTGCGCGAGCAGCGCCACCACGAACAGGCCGGTGCCGGTGAGGGCGGCCTGCACGAAGCGCGCCGAAGGATCGCCGGGTTGCTGCAGCCAGTGCCAGCCGGCGTCGGCCAGCAGCAGCAGCGTCACGGTGGCCGTGGTGCCCAGGCCGACGAGCAGCGTGCCGAGCACCGCGCTCATCAGCACGGGCAGCGCGAACAGCGGCGTGTAGTTGACGCTGCCGCCCTGCAGCACCTGCAAGGCGCTGAAGATGCCCAGGTCGACCCCGATGGTCAGCAGCCAGAGGGTGGAGAAGCCGCGGATCGGCGGCTCGAAGTGCGCGTAGCGCATCTCCAGCCAGGCCAGCACGAGGTAGCCGCCCGACAGCACGATCGGCAGCGGTTGCACGGCCTGCCCGATGGCGAAGGCCACGCCCTGCAGCAGCACCAGCACCACCGCCACGAAGCAGCGCGCCGCCATGAAGCCGCGCCACAGCCGCAGCAGCGCGGTGCTGTCGCCGGCGCCCAGGTCGAGC
Source organism: Variovorax sp. GW531-E2 (assembly GCF_059423125.1). Lineage (NCBI taxonomy): Bacteria > Pseudomonadati > Pseudomonadota > Betaproteobacteria > Burkholderiales > Comamonadaceae > Variovorax > Variovorax sp. GW531-E2. Next base: position 22,460 of record NZ_JBWKXQ010000010.1, read on the forward strand.
ACGTCCCAGTCGGTGGCCGGCTCGCCGCGCGACCGGCGCAACGAACTCATGCGGAGGTGCCGGCTTGGCGGTGCGCGGCGCTGCAGAACACCGCGCCGTCCGGCCCGGGGAGTGCGTCGGCCGCAGGCAGGTGCAGCCCGCAGTGGGCGCAGCGCACCATCGCCTGCGGCGGGCCGACGGCCGGCGTGCGCTGCTGTGCCTTCTTGGCGCGTTCTTGCTGCGCGTCGCGCATCTCTTCGCGCCGGTTCTTGCGCCAGAGCCAGATCGCGACCCACACCACCGCGAGGACGAGCAGGTACTTCATGCGGGCAGGCGCGTCAGCACGACTTCGAGCACGAAGCGCGAGCCCACGTAGGCCAGCAGCAGCAGCGCCGCGCCCGCATACAGCACGCGCCGCGCCGTGCGTCCGCGCCAGCCGAAGCGCGCGCGCCCGGTCAGCAGGACCGCGAAGCTGAGCCAGGCGAGCACCGAGAAGATGGTCTTGTGGTCCCACTTCCAGGCGCGGCCGGCGGCGCCGTAGAGCTGTTCGCTGAACAGCAGGCCGGCCAGCAGCGTGGCCGACAGCAGCACGAAGCCCGCCGTGACGAAGCGGAAGGTGAGCCGTTCCAGCGTGAGCAGCGGCACGCCGGCCTGCGCATCGGCGCTGGCGAGGCGGATCTGCTTTTCGGCCCGCGTGATCAGCCAGGCGTGCACCACGGCGGCGCCGAACAGGCCGTACGAGGCGATGCCCAGTGCGAGGTGCAGCGGCAGCCAGGGCGAGGCGCTGACATGCAGCGGCGTGCCCGGGAACAGCAGCGCCAGCAGCACGGCCGCTGCGCCCAGCCAGGCCAGCGCGCGGCGTGCCTTCAGTTGCGGATACAGGCGGCTTTCGACCGCGTAGACCGTGAGCACCAGCCACGCCGTGACCGACAGCGCCGGCGCAAAACCGAAGCGAGGGTCGCCGCCGATCAGCCCGTGGCCGAGCACCGCAGCGTGCAGCAGCCATGCGATGCCGAGCGCCCATTGGGTGGTCTGGCGGCTGAGCCGCGCACCGGCGGCAGCGGCAAAACCGTAGGCTGCCGCGGTGGCGATGCCCAGTGCCACGCCGAGTGGGGAGGGGATCGCTAAAATCATCGGTGGAGTGTATAGGCTCGCCCCCCGGCTTCGCGCACGTCGCGTCGCTTCGCCCACCCCGCCGGGGGCGCCCCCCGCGAGAGAGCGGGCCCACATACCGCTTCCAGGTTTTCACGACTTTCCATCGGTCCGCTGCCGCGGACAACAAGGTATTTCCTTCATGGCCACCGCCCTCACCGAAAAGTTCTCCCGCCTCGTCAAGACGATGAGCGGCCAGGCGCGCATCACCGAAAGCAACGTGCAGGACATGCTGCGCGAGGTGCGCATGGCGCTGCTGGAGGCCGACGTGGCGCTGCCCGTGGTGCGTGACTTCGTCGCCCGCGTGAAGGAGAAGGCGCTCGGCCAGGAAGTGCTGGGCTCGCTCAAGCCGGGCCAGGCGCTGGTGGGCATCGTCAACCGCGAACTCGCCGCCACCATGGGCGAGGGCGTGTCCGACATCAACCTCGCGGCCCAGCCGCCGGCGGTGATCCTCATGGCCGGCCTGCAAGGCGCCGGCAAGACCACCACCACGGCCAAGCTCGCCAAGCACCTGATCGAGAAGCGCAAGAAGAAGGTGCTCACCGTGTCGGGCGACGTGTACCGCCCGGCCGCCATCGAGCAGCTCAAGACCGTCACCAAGCAGGCCGGCGCCGAGTGGTTCCCGAGCACGCCCGACCAGAAGCCGCTGGACATCGCGCGCGCCGCGCTCGACCACGCCAGGCGCCACTACTTCGACGTGCTGCTGGTCGACACGGCCGGCCGCCTGGCGATCGACGAAGTGCTGATGACCGAAATCAAGCAGCTGCACGCCGAGCTCGATCCGGTCGAAACCCTGTTCGTGGTCGATGCCATGCAGGGCCAGGACGCGATCAACACCGCCAAGGCCTTCAAGGAGGCGCTGCCCCTCACCGGCATCATCCTGACCAAGACCGACGGCGATTCGCGCGGCGGTGCGGCGCTGTCGGTGCGCCAGGTGACGGGCGTGCCGATCAAGTTCGCCGGTGTGAGCGAGAAGATCGACGGCCTCGAGGTGTTCGATGCCGAGCGCCACGCGGGCCGCATCCTGGGCATGGGCGACATCGTCGCGCTGGTCGAGCAGGTCACGGCCGGCGTCGACGTGGCGGCGGCGCAGAAGCTGGCCGCCAAGGTCAAGAGCGGCGCGGGCTTCGACCTGAACGACTTCCTCGGCCAGCTGCAGCAGATGAAGCAGATGGGCGGCCTCTCCAGCCTGATGGACAAGCTGCCGCAGCAGATGGCCGCCAAGGCCACCGAGGCCGACATGACGCGCGCCGAGCGCGACATCCGCCGCAAGGAAGGAATCATCCAGAGCATGACGCCGCTGGAGCGCCGCAAGCCCGAGCTGCTCAAGGCCACGCGCAAGCGCCGCATCGCGGCCGGCGCGGGTGTGCAGGTTCAGGAAGTGAACCGGCTGCTCAACGAGTTCGAGCAGATGCAGGGGATGATGAAGAAGATGAAGGGCGGCGGCCTGATGAAGATGATGAAGAAGATGGGCGGCATGAAGGGCATGGGCGGAATGGGTGGGGCTGGTGGGCCGAAGCTGCCGTTCTAGGCGGGCAAGTGCCTCCCATAAGACAAAAGGCTCTCAGGGTTGTACCTGCGAGCCTTCTTTTTTACGCCAAGACTTGGGGTACCACTTGGAATGGCTGTCGAGGTTTACGCCAAATAGGTTTGTAACTCGTCTATTTCAACCCAATGAGGGTCTTCCACTAAAGGGAGTTCGCTACGGATTTTTCTGGATATTCGCAGTTCCTCTGCGCGCGGCAGTAGTCGATCCCAGTTTCGAGGGTAATGCTGTCGAATGACAAGTAAAACAAAAGCCAATGGAGTTAGGTGCCGCCGAAAAGCAAAGCGTATTTCGTTATCAAATCCGATGTGCAGGTGCGCGGTCGGATGTGTGCATCCACGATAGGCAAGCGAATCTTCATCGTATCGAATTGGTGCAATATGCGTGCGTAAATTCGCCGTTTCTAATACCAAGCCATATTCCTCTTCGTGATCCTGGATGTTCTTTGCGGAAACTGATAGTCCACGCTCTGCGAGAAATTGCCTTAATGTCGGGATGTCAAGGGGGCAGGGATAAAAGCTGTAGCTTTTTTTATTGTTTTCTTCTGAGAAAAGAAAAAATGACTTGTCTTCTAGAAGGAAGTGAAGCCATTTTTCACGAAGCGCCAATTTCCATTGATCGGTGTAGTCAAGCTCCCTAAGCGCAAAGCTAATTTCTTGATTGGCTCGAAAATGCTCCGCTGCGGTATATTCGATTGAGATTCCGGCATATCGAAAATATGGGCGAAAGTCGCTAAGTTGCATACGATTAGGATGTCTTTTTTCTTGGCTTTTTCCGAGAGCGAACTTCTCTGAGCCTTCGCATAAGAAGCTGTTCAAGCTCTTCTGGCTCCATATCGTTTGCAAGTCTTGAAATTGCTTCGTCGACCTCCTCAGGAGCCGCCCGCGTCAAATCTCGCTTCATCACTAAGAGTTCTTCGGGTTGCGGGTATTCAAATACAAGGCTGGGTAAATTGCGTTTTGCTTCGGCTAATTCAATTTCAAACGCCTGCGCTGAAACTCCTATTCCGGTAACACTCAACCATCCTTTTGCCCTCGTCATTGCAGTAAATGCACGGTTTCTGTTTTTCGGTGTTCGTGAGTTAAAAACTCCGTCGATACCCATCAGATGAACGACGTAGGCTTCATTGCCCTTTGCCTTGTAAACAGTAGAGAGAGTTACTTTTCCCTCGCTCTGAAAATCCCTGATTGAGTAGGAATCCTCTTGAAGGTTATTTGTTGCTATCCCGACCTCGCGCAGTGCTTTTTGGAGTACGTTGAAATATCCTTGAGCATTTCGGTCATCAGCACATATCACCAAAATATCCTCAGGTGATATACCTTCTATTTTTGTGTCATGCACGATCTTGTCAACAACATGGTTGACTTCCTCGGTGAGGCTGCCGCATACCTTAACGGAAACCAACTCGTCCACGCTTTGTTGTTTACTGATTGACGATGGGGAGTTTTCCTCCGGCCTGTCTACTCTTACATTCTCACCGCTGATCAGCTTGCCACTCGATACGACGTATCCAAGGTCATTCCAATGATCTTCGGATTCAAGCATCTGCACGATTCTTTTTCCATATATTCCAAAGCCGATTGCATGGGCGCAAACTAAAATTTCCCTAGGATTTCGATAGCACTTGTGAAGGATGATGTCTTCATCGAAATTTACTAACGTGTCTCCTGAAGAATTTGTCCCAAACAGTGAGCTGGCGGTAGGTGCTTCGACATCAAAAATGGTTTGAAAGGCATCGTAGGCAATGACTAGTTTCTCTTCTTTTGCAAGCTGAATTGCCAAAGTCATAAACTCGGGGGGGAAATCTTGAGCTTCATCGACAAAGACATAGTCAAAAAGGTCTGCCACCGCGGTATCTTTGATCAGAAGGCTGCAGGCATATGCAAAGGGTTGATTTTTGTCTTTGGAGGCTGCTTGGCCATAGGTCAATGCGGTATGCCCGAAGGTTTTTGCCGCAAGATGGTAAAGCCCCGGGGCTGTTTGGCCTCCCCATGCATGTAGGATTCTTATCTTTTTCCAATCCGGATCCTTGTCCTCGTGGAGCCGATAAAATCTTGTAATGAGTTGCTTGAGGTGTTGATAGAGGCTTTTTGTATAAAATGTTACGGCAATTCGTGCATCGGGATCGCGAATTGCTGTAAGCGCTGCCTTCATGGCTAATACAACCGTTTTCCCTGATCCGGCTAATCCTCTAATACGCTGCGTACCCAACACCTCGGTCATATAGGCGACCCGCTGATCGCGATCGAAACGGCGAATCTCTTCTTCTAGCTCTGATATCAGAGCTATTTTTGATGTGGCCGAATAACCTGTGACTCGGCGTTCTTTTGCTCGAATTAAAACCTTAGACCCATCAAGGACAGAGACCAATTCCTCAAATACTGTCGCGGTCAGTTCTCGTTGCAGTTTTTGATTTCGCAAACATGCAGTTAAAGCGTTGAGGCCAACAGTAACCGGCGGTCCTGCCGGCAATGAGGATTCCGGAATCCATAAAATTGCATCTAACGGGAATCCAAGCTGAGCACGGCCATTTCGTAGTTTTGGATATTTAACTAATCGAGAGAATATTTGGCTAAAAGCACCTTCCAGCTGAGCAAGCGTTTCACTGCTCTCTGGCTCGTTGGATGGAAGTGAATTGGCCGTCGAAATCAAAAGAACCCCATGATTTGGGGAGATAATTACCAGCTGTGCTATTAATAAATTTTCCTCTTCTCTGAATAAAGGGAAATTAAAAAACGCAATGGCCTCCGTTAACCCTAAATCAACTTGATTGTGATCAAGGTGCTCCAATATTGTTCGAATATTTGGTTCGGCCTGCGAGAGCGAAGGTTTAGGGAGTATCTGAAATGGCATATAGCACTTTTGTTTGGAAGATTCTGGCAGGTCGGTGCGGCAAAGCCAGGAATTTTTAGGCGCTTAGGTAAGGCGTATCACCAGTCTTGTGCGTCTCATGTTCTTCGCGGTGCGGCTGGTTCATTGCGCTCGGCGCTGCGTCTTTCAACCGCTGATTATTCGTCCAAAAATCGACTTTCGTTAATCGGCGTGCCGTGCAGTTTGCGGCATGAAAAAAGCCGGCGCAATGGCCGGCTTGTTCTTTCGAGATGCGACAGAGGGTTTCAGCGCATCAGCCCTTTCAGGCTGCAGCCAGCGCCGCCGGGCGCGCCAGGCGCAGCGCATGCATCCAGGCGCGGCGCAGCACGGCGGGCGAACGCGATTCCTCAGGAATCAGCAGGAAACCGCGGTCGCGCAGCGTGGTGCCCAGCGCGATCTGGCTGGTCAGCACGGTCAGCGGGATCGCCAGCAGCAGCGGCAGGCCGACGGGCATGAGCCAGATCAGCGCGCTCGGGTCGATCATCGCGACACCGACGGCCAGCATGGCGATCACCAGCGTCATGGGGGCCAGCTGCGAGGCAGCGACCTTCCACGGCACGGCGGCGGCTTCACGCGGGGGCGACTTCCAGTCGAGCTTGATGCCGGTGAGAGCGACCAGCACGAACAGCGAGTGGGCCAGCATGCGCACCGGAGCCTGCACGATGGCCAGGCCGGCTTCGAGCACCGAGCTCTTCACCAGGCCCCACACACCGCCGTACTGGCGTTGCTCACCGCGCATCAGCACGGCGGCGATGCCCAGCACGCGCGGCAGGAACAGCAGGCACAGGGTCCAGACCCACAGGCCGGCCAGTTCGGCGGGCAGCACGTTCCAGCTCGACACCAGGCTCGAGCCGCTCAGCCACAGGGCGGTGCCCAGCGTCAGGAAGGCCAGCCACAGCGGGGCCGAGACGTACGCCATGGTGCCGGTCACGAACATCGCGCGGTGCACCGGGTGGATGCCGGGCTCGGCCATCAGGCGGGCGTTCTGCAGGTTGCCCTGGCACCAGCGGCGGTCGCGTTGCAGTTCGGCCAGCAGGTCCGGTGGTTGCTGCTCGTAGCTGCCGACCAGGTCGGACACCAGCCACACGTGGTAGCCGGCGCGGCGCATCAGCGCGGCTTCGACGAAGTCGTGCGACATGATGCCGCCCGACATGCCGCCGGTGCCCTTGATCGGGGCCAGTGCGCAGTGCTTCATGAAGGCTTCGACGCGGATGATCGCGTTGTGGCCCCAGTAGTGCGACTCGCCGAGCTGCCAGAACTGCATGCCCAGCGTGAACAGGCGACCCGTCACGCGCGAAGCGAACTGCTGGGCGCGGGCGTGCAGCGTGACGTGGCCGATGGCCTGCGTCGCGGTCTGGATGATGCCGGCGGTGGGGTTGGCTTCCATCAGCTTGACCATCGAGGCCAGGCAGTCGCCGCTCATCACGGAGTCGGCGTCGAGCACGACCATGTAGCGGTAGTCCTTGCCCCAGCGGCGGCAGAAGTCGGCCACGTTGCCGGCCTTGCGGTGCGTGCGGCGGGTGCGCAGGCGGTAGTACACCTCGACCTGCGGCTGGTTCGGGCTCTCGGCCAGCGCGGCGCGCAGGTCTTCCCAGGCGGCGCGTTCGGCGGCGGCGGTCTCGGGGTTGTAGCTGTCGGACAGCACGAACACGTCGAACTGCTTGGCGTGGCCCGTGGAGGCAACCGATTCGCAGGTGGCGCGCAGGCCGGCGAACACGGTGGCCACGTCCTCGTTGCAGATCGGCATGATGATCGCGGTGCGTGCCTCGGGGTTCATCGGGTGGTGGGCCACCTGTTTCGCCGAGAGGGCGTGCTTGTCACCGCGCACGGAGACATAGAAGCCCATGAGCGCAGTCACGAAGCCGGTGACGACCCAGCCCGAGAGCAGGCCGTACAGGCCGATCTGGCCGTATTCGAGCCAGACGTTGTCGTAGTCGGGTTGCACGCTGGCGAACAGCGACGACGCGATCACGGTGCTCAGCAGCGTGAGCAGCATGAAGGCGAGGCGGCGCTGGCCGGCGGCGCGTTCCCAGGCCTGCGGGGCCGGGGTGGCTTGCTTGGCGGCGGGGGCGCTGTCGGCATTGCGGCCGGCGCCCAGGCGCACGAGCAGCGCGGTGCCGAGGCTGTTCCAGAAACCACGCCAGGGGCGCGGTGCCATGGAACCGCGGTTCAGCGGCGGTGCGGTGACGGCGTTGGGGTGGCGTTCCTCGCGCAGCGCGCTGCGGCGTGCGAAATCGGATTCGGCGAGGACGTTGAGGTGGGAGAAGTCGTTCGGCTTCATCGGTTCATTCACCAACGTTGCTTGTCGAGGGGGGTGTCGCCAATGGCCGGAAGGCGCTTGAAGACGCAGTCCGTGGCGGCGCCGCCGACGCCGGAGAGCGCGGTCAGCGAATGGCCCGCGGCACGGGGCCGCGAGGAGGAAAACTGCTTTTGACGCAGGCCGTCGCGCTGCGGACGCAGTGCGAAAGATGGGCTGGTAAGTGCTGTCATGCCAGTACAGGGGCAAACCCTGTGCCAGCCTGGAAAAACGCTTTCAAATCAACGACTTGGCGTGACTCGGAATCGTTTTCCGTGGGGGAGGGGCCTGCCGGGCCCCCGAAACCCCCGTTTTTGTCGCCGAATCCCGACAGGCCGGGGAGGCCCTCGGGAAACAGCCTTTCAAATCAACGACTTAGGCCTGTCGCTACTCGGCGACAGGGTCGCCGCCGGGAGCGACAACGTCGGCCTTGAAGTTGCCCGGCGTGAGCTCGTGCTTCTGCAGCAGGCGGTAGAACTCGGTGCGGTTTCGGTCGGCCAGGCGGGCCGCGTCGGCCACGTTGCCGTCGGTCAGCTTGAGCAGGCCGACGAGGTAGTCGCGCTCGAAACGCTGCTTGGCCTCGGCGTAGGTGAGCACCTCCACGCTCGGCACGCGCAGCGCGCGCTGCACCAGCGCCAGCGGGATCAGCGGCGAGCCCGACAGCGCGCAGACCTGCTCCACCACGTTGTAGAGCTGGCGCACGTTGCCCGGCCACGCGGCGGTGGTCAGCGCTTTCAGCGCCTCGGGCGCGAAGCCCGACAGCCGCTTGCCGTACTTGGTCGACAGCTTCTGCAGGAAGTGGTTGGCCAAAAGCGGAATGTCCTCGCGCCGCGCTGACAGCGGCGGCAGCGTGAGCGTCACCACGTTCAGGCGGTAATAGAGGTCTTCGCGGAACTGGCCGGCTTCCATCGCGGCGTCCAGGTCGCGGTGGGTGGCCGAGACGATGCGCACGTCGACCTCGATCGACTGGCTCGCGCCCAGCGGGCGCACCGCGCGCTCCTGCAGCACGCGCAGCAGCTTGACCTGCAGCGCGGGCGGCATGTCCCCGATTTCGTCGAGCAGCAGCGTGCCGCCGTCGGCCTGCTGGAACAGGCCCTTGTGGTTCGCGTGGGCGTCGGTGAATGCGCCCTTCATGTGGCCGAACAGCTCGGATTCGAGCAGCGCCTCGGGAATGGCGCCGCAGTTGACCGCCACGAAGGGCTTGTCGGCGCGCGCGCTGGCCTTGTGGATGGCGCGCGCCAGCAGTTCCTTGCCGGCGCCGGAGTCGCCGCGCAGCAGCACGGAGGCGTCCGACTTGGCGACCATGCGCGCCTCGGCCAGCAGCTCGGCCATGCGGTTGCTGCGGCTCACGATTTCCGAACGCCAGCTGTCGTCGCCGGTCTTGCTCGGCGTGGCCGCGGGAGCGCCGAGCGCCAGCGCCTGCGCGATCTTCTCGAGCAGTTCGCGTGCGTCGTAGGGCTTGGTGAGGTAGGTGAACACGCCGCGCGCCGTGGCCTCGACCGCGTCGGGAATGGTGCCGTGCGCGGTCAGCAGGATCACCGGCAGCGTCGGGTGGCGCTTGCGGATCTCGTCGAACAGCTGCAGGCCGTCGCGCCCGGGCAGGCGCACGTCGCTGAGCACCAGTTGCGGGTGCTCGATCTCGAGCTGCGTGAGCGCGGTCTCGGCCGAGGTGACGGCCGTGACCTGGTAGCCCGCCGACACCAGCCGCATCGAGAGCAGCCGCAGCATGTCCGGGTCGTCATCGACCACGAGGAGGCGGGCACCAGTGGTACTCATGGATTCGTTCGGCTTCCGTTGGAGGGCGTGGGTGCCGGCGTGTTCGGCCGGGCGAAGCTGCGCTCGATGGCGCGCAGCGCCTCGATGCGCTCGTTGAGCTGGTCGATGCGGCGCTGGCTGTCGCGCAGCTGCTGCACCTGCTTGTCGCGGTCGTCCTCGACGCGGCGCTGCTCGACATAGCGCGCCGCCAGCGCCCGCGCGAGCGGATGCAGCGGCTGCGCCTCGGGCGCCGGGTTGGCGATCACGCGCTGCAGCAGGCCCAGCGCGCGCGCCAGGTCGGCCGGCACGCGGGTCTGTGCGAGCAGGATCGCCAGCTGCATCTGCGCCGCGGGCGTTTCGCCCTGTTCGCTGACGCGCGCAATTTCGGCGCTCAGGTCGGCGCCGCCCAGCGGGCGCACCTTGTCGGCATAGGCCAGCATGGTTGCGACGGGGCCTTGGGTGAGCTGCGTGAAGAGCGAGGCCGGCTGCGTGGCCGGCGCGCGGGGCTCGGCCTCGACCGGCACGACGCGCGGCGCGGCCACGGGCGGCGGCAGCGCGTCGGCTTCGGCCGGCGGCTTGGGCTGGGAGGCGCAGGCCGCCAGCAGCAGGGCGCATGGCACGGCCATGGCCCCGGCGAAGGTGGATCTGCGGACGAACGAAAGGAACATGGGTCGAAAAGGCGCGGGGCGGTGTGGGTGGGGTGTCCGGGGTCAGGTCGTGCGCGGCAGTTCGATGCGAAAGCGTGCACCGGGGCCGTCCGGCAGCAGGGCGATGCGGCCCCCATGGGCTGCAATGTACTCCTGCACGATGGAAAGTCCGATGCCGGTGCCTTTCACCGTGTGCTCTGGCTGGCGCTCGCCGCGGAAGAAGGGTTCGAAGATGCGGTCGCGGTCGTTCACGGCAATGCCGGGGCCGGCGTCGCACACGTCGATGTGCACCGCCTCGGGCGTGCCCGACACGGCCAGCGTGATCACGCCGCCCGCGGCCGAGAAGCGGATCGCGTTCGACAGCAGGTTGGCGATGGCGGTGCCGAGCTTGGTGCGGTCGACCGTGAGGGCGATCGGCTCGCCCTCGGCGCGCACGCGCAGGCCGTGCGCCTGCCACTGCAGGCGCTGGGCCTCGATCTGCTCCTCGATCAGCGGCAGCAGCTCGGTGCGCTCGCGGCGCAGCTCGCGCGCCTCGAAGGCGGCGGCGTTGAAGCGCAGCAGCGCCTCGATCTGGTTCTGCAGCGACACGGTGTTCTGCTGCAGGATCTGCGCGACCTCGAGCTGGGCCGGGTTCAGCGGGCCGGTCACGCCGTCCTCGAGCAGCGACACGCCTTCGCGCAGCGCCGCCAGCGGCGTCTTCAGTTCGTGCGACACGTGGCGCAAAAAGCGCGCCTTGTCGGCGTCGAGTTCGGTCAGGCGCAGGCGCAGCCATTCGAGCTGCTGCGACACGCGCCGCACGTCGGCCGGGCCGCGAATGTCGATCGGTTCGTCGAGCCGGTTCTGGCCCAGGCCGACGATGGCGTTCTCGAGCCGCTTGAAGGGGCGCGCCAGCCAGATGCCGAAGGCCAGCGCCAGCGACACGGCCAGCACGCTGGCAGCCACCACCTCGCGCATCAGCCGGCGGCGCGCGTTCTCGATGCGCTTGGCCAGCGCGTCGTTCTGCGTTTCGATCAGGAACTGCGCCTGCTGGGCGATGTTGGTGTTGAGCGCGTCAAGTTCGCGGAACTGCATCGCCATCGTGCTTTCGCGCGCCAGGGCGCTGTCGGGGCTGCCGCCGAGCAGCCCTTCGATCACGCCGAGCTGGCTGCGCCACATGTCGATGCCGGCGGCCGGCAGGCCGTTGCGCTCCAGGCGCTCCAGCACCTGGTGGGCTTCGCGCGCCGCCTCGTCGAAGCGGCGGCGCAGCACGGCGTCGTTGAGCACCAGCGACTGGCGTCCCGCGCGTTCCATGGCCGCGCTGCGCTCGGCCAGCGACTGCGAGGCGCCCGACAGGCGCAGCGCGCGCGCGGCGGCGTCGCGGCTTTGCGTGACGAGCGCGTCGTACTGCAGCACCGAGCGCAGCGCCACGCCCACCAGCAGCGCGGTGATCAGCAGGAAGGCGAACAGCAGGAGCTGCTGGAACGAGCCCCGGACGGATGGACGTTTCGCCATCAGTGGGCGAGCGCCGTAGCGGCAGCCAGGGCCGATTCGCGCGTGACCACTTCGCCGCGCAGCGTGTAGGCCAGCGAGCGGGTGATGCGCAGGTCGGCCATCTGGCCCACGAGGCGGGCGTCGCCTTCGAAGTTGACGACGCGGTTGCAGGCGGTGCGGCCCATGAGTTCGTTGGCGTCCTTGCGCGAGGCGCCCTCGACCAGCACGCGCTGCGTGCTGCCCACCAGCGCATCGCCGAAGCGGCGCACGTTGCCGTCGATCACGCGCTGCAGCGTCTGCAGGCGCGCCAGCTTCACTTCGTGCGGCGTGTCGTCCTGCAGCGCGGCGGCGGGCGTGCCGGGGCGCGGGCTGAAGATGAAGCTGAAGCTGTTGTCGAACTGGCAGTCGTCGATGAGCTTCATCATCTTGTCGAAGTCGGCGTCGGTCTCGCCGGGGAAGCCGACGATGAAGTCGCTGCTCAATGCGAGGTCGGGCCGGATGGCGCGCAGCTTGCGCACCGTGCTCTTGTATTCCATGGCCGTGTAGCCGCGCTTCATGGCCATGAGGATGCGGTCGCTGCCGTGCTGCACCGGCAGGTGCAGGTGCGAGACGAGCTGCGGCACCTTGGCGTAGGCCTCGATGAGCCGGGGCGTGAACTCGTTCGGGTGGCTCGTGGTGTAGCGGATGCGCTCGATGCCGGGGATCTCGGCGACGTATTCGATGAGCAGCGCGAAGTCGGCGATTTCGGCGGTGTCGCCCATCTTGCCGCGGTAGGCGTTCACGTTCTGGCCCAGCAGCGTGATCTCGCGCACGCCTTGGTCGGCCAGTCCGGCGATCTCGACCAGCACGTCGTCCAGGGGGCGGTTCACTTCCTCGCCGCGGGTGTAGGGCACCACGCAGTAACTGCAGTACTTGGAGCAGCCTTCCATGATCGACACGAAGGCGGTCGCGCCTTCGACGCGCGCGGGCGGCAGGTGGTCGAACTTCTCGATCTCGGGGAAGCTGATGTCCACCTGCGGGCGGTCCAGGCGCTCGCGGTCGTTCAGCATCTCGGGCAGGCGGTGCAGCGTCTGCGGGCCGAACACGATGTCGACGTAGGGTGCGCGCGCGATGATGGCCTGGCCTTCCTGGCTCGCCACGCAGCCGCCCACGCCGATCTTCACGCCCTTGGCCTTCAGGTGCTTCACGCGGCCGAGGTCGGAGAACACCTTCTCCTGCGCCTTCTCGCGCACCGAGCAGGTGTTGAACAGGATGAGGTCGGCCTCGTCCACGTTCTGCGTGGGCTCGTAGCCCTGCGCGGCGTGGAGCACGTCGGCCATCTTGTCCGAGTCGTACTCGTTCATCTGGCAGCCGAAGGTCTTGATGAATACTTTTTTCATGGGGAGCTCTCTGTGCCCTTCGCAAAGAGGAAGGGCTGCGAGGCGCGCGTGGCGCCCGCGGATTTTTGCTTGCTTGCGGCCCGGCCGCGTTACTGCGTGTTCAGCGTGTCGTTCGAGACGAACGGCCAGATGTTCAGGAACGGCTTGTTCAGCGATTCGCGGCTGGCCATGGCCTCGTCGGGCGTCAGGATCCAGACCTCGCGCAGCAGCCCGGCGGCGTCGCGCGTGTAGTTCACGAGGTACTTCTGGCCGATGATCGCGCCGGGCATCACCAGCATGTTCTGCGGGCTGCGGATGCGCGCGCCGGCGCCCAGTCGGTCGGCCCGGCCGTCGAGCTCGACGTCGGGGGCGCTGGTCACCATGAACTTGCCGCGCAGCGTGCCGATGGGGAAGTTGCGCCCGCCATTGAGCGACTCGTTCTGGGTCTGCGGACGGGGCACCTCGTCCTGGGCGCTGGCCTGGAGGGAGAAAAGACCGGCGGCGCCGGCAAGGGCGGCGCAGATAGCGAGGGAAGTGAGCGTTTTCGTGGGTGTCTTGCAGCGGTTCATGGGGTATATCCAGAGGCTGTGGACCGGCGATTTTAGCGAGGGGGTGTTTTCCCTCATACCGGGTGCAGCGGGTGGTGCGGGGGCTTTGCGTCGGCCTGCTTTACATTTCTTTACGGCGCCCGTGAACACCGTGCGTCGGCCACTGCTCCAATAGCTGCTGTCAGCCCAAAGTGCACAAGAACCCATGAAGAAATCTGCCGCCTTCGCCCTCGCGGGCGTGTTGATCGTAGCCGTCGCAGGCGGCTGGTGGCGCATGTCGGGCGATCGGCCCGTCACGAAGGACACGAAGGATGCCAAGTCCGCGAACGCCGGGCCTCCCGCCGCGCTGGTCACGCTGGCCACGGCCGAGAAGCAGGACGTGCCGGTCACGGTGCAGGTCAACGGAAGCGTGGTTTCGCTCAACAGCGTCGACCTGCGTCCGCAGGTCACCAACACCGTGAGCGCGGTGCACGTCAAGGAAGGCCAGTTCGTGAAAGCAGGGCAGCTGCTCTTCACGCTCGACGACCGCAACGACCAGGCCAACCTGGCGCGCGCCCGGGCCCAGCAGCAGAAGGACGAGGCCACCATGGCCGACCTGGAGCGCCAGTACAAGCGCAGCCAGGACCTGGTGGCACAGAACTTCATTGCCAAGAGCGCGGCCGATGCCACGCTGTCGCAGCTCCAGGCGCAGCGCGCCGCCGTGGCGGCCGACCGCGCGGCCGTGCAGTCGGCGCAGGTGGCGCTGGGCTACGCCACGCTGCGCGCGCCCATCGCGGGGCGCATCGGCGCCGTCAACATCTACCCGGGCACGCTGGTGCAGCCCACGCTGTCGCTGGTCACCATCACCCAGCTCGACCCGATCGCCGTGAGCTTCCCGGTGCCCGAGGGCAACCTGCAGGACCTGCTGGCCGCGGCGCGCACGCGCGCCAAGGTCGAGGCGCTGGTCACGGGCCGGCGCGAGCCGCTGTTCGGCACGCTCGATTTCGTCGACAACACGGTCGATCCGCAGATCGGCACCGTGCGCGCCAAGGCTGTGTTCGCCAACGCCGACCAGAGCCTGTGGCCCGGCCAGTTCGTCAACACGCGCATCACGGTGCGCATGCTCGACGGCGTCACGGTGGTGCCGGCCGCGGCGCTCATGATGCTGTCCGACGGCGCCACGCTGTACGTGGTCGATGCCGAGCGCAACGCGGCACGTCGCCAGGTCAAGGTGCTCCACACCTTCGGCACCAAGGTGGCCGTGAGCGGCGTGACGCCCGGCGAGCAGGTCGTGATCGAAGGCAGCCAGAACGTGCGCCCGGGTGGCAAGGTGCGCATCGACGTCAAGGCGCCGGCCGGGCCGGGTGGGGCCCCCGCCAACGGCACCACGGGCGTCACGCCCGGCAGCGCGGCTTCGTCGGACATCCAGCCGGCGCGAGAACGGGCATGAGCCGCCGGGCCGCTCCCAAGGCGAATACCGCAGCGCGAAGCGCGGAGGTTGCCGAATGAACATCTCCGAGCTCTGCATCCGCCGTCCGGCGATGACGGTGCTGCTGTCGGCGGCCGTCGTGGTCATCGGCATCTTTGCGTACTTCAGCATCCCGGTGGCGGCGCTGCCCAGCTACAACACGCCGGTCATCAACGTCAACGCGCAGCTGCCGGGCGCCAGCCCCGACACCATGGCGAGTTCGGTCGCGCTGCCGCTCGAAAAGCAGTTCTCGACCATCCCCGGCCTGCAGACCATCAGCTCGGTGAACACCCAGGGCGTGAGCTCGCTCACGCTCGAATTCGTCAGCAGCCGCGACATCGACGCCGCCGCGGTCGACGTGCAGGCCGCGCTGCTGCGCGCCCAGCGCCAGCTGCCGCAAGAACTGACGCAGCTGCCTTCGTACCGCAAGGTGAACCCGGCCGACGCGCCGGTGCTGTTCATCGCGTTGATCTCGCCGTCGATGAACCCGTCGGAGCTCAACGACTACGCTGAGAACCTGATTTCGCCCACGCTCTCGACCATCGACGGTGTGGCGCAGGTGGGCGTGTACGGGCGCAAGGCCTTCGCGGTGCGCATCAAGGCCAACGCCGACCTGCTCAACGCGCGCAACATCACGCTCGACGAGCTGGCCAAGGCCGTGAACTCGGCCAACGCCAACACGCCGGTCGGCACGCTCGACGGCCCGCGCCAGACGCTCACCATCCAGGCCAACCGCCAGCTCATGAAGGCGGCCGACTTCGCCAAGCTGATCATTGCCCAACGCAACGGCGCGCCGGTGCGGCTGGATGAAGTGGCCACGCTCGAAGACAGCTTCGAGTCGGTCAAGACCGCCAGCAGCTTCAACGGGCAAGACTCGATTTCGCTGGCCGTGCAGCGCCAGCCCAATGCCAACACCGTGCAGGTGGTGGACGCGGTGCGTGCGCTCATCCCGCGCTTCAAGGCCGAGCTGCCGCAGTCGGTCGAGATCCACATGGTCAACGACCGCTCGCTCTCGATCCGCGAGGCGGTGCACGACGTGCAGCTCACCTTGCTGGGCACCATCGCGCTGGTGGTGCTGGTGATCTTCCTGTTCCTGCACCGGCTGGTGGCCACGCTGATTCCGGCGGCCACCATCCCGATCTCGCTGATCGGCGCCGTGGCGCTGCTGTACGCCTTCGGCTACAGCCTGGACAACGTCTCGCTGCTGGGCATCACGCTGGCCGTGGGCCTGGTGGTGGACGACGCCATCGTGGTGCTCGAAAACATCATGCGCTACGTCGAGAAGGGCATGGAGCCGATGGCCGCCGCCCTGCGCGGTGCGCGCGAGGTGGGCTTCACCATCGTGTCGATCTCGATCTCGCTGGTGGCCGTGTTCATCCCGATCTTCTTCATGCCGGGCGTGATCGGCCTCTTGTTCCACGAGTTCGCCGTGGTGGTGGCGCTGGCCGTGTTGGTGTCGGCCGTGGTGTCGCTCACGCTCGTGCCCATGCTCGCGAGTCGGCTGCTCAGGCACGTGCCGCGCAAGGCCGGCGCGCTCGACCACGAAGAAGAGCACCCCGAGCCCGGCACGGCGATCGGCCGTGCCTTCGAGCGCGGCTACCGCGCCGTGCACGGCGGCTACATGCGCACGCTCGACTGGACGCTCGGGCACCGCGCGCTGATGCTGGTCATGGCGGGGCTGACCTTCGTGGTCACGGCCTGGCTCTTCGTCAGCATTCCCAAGGGCTTCTTCCCCGAGGAAGACATCGGCCAGATCCAGATCACCACCGAGGCGGCCGAAGACATTTCGTTCACCGCCATGAAGGCGCTGCAGGACCGCGTGGCCGCCGCGCTCAAGGCCGACCCGAGCGTGGACTACGTGAGCTCCTTCGTCGGCGTGGGCGGCCCGACCGCCACGCAGAACTCGGGCCGGCTGTTCGCGGTGCTCAAGCCGCGCAGCGAGCGCCCCAAGATGGCCAAGGTGCTCGAGTCGCTGCGCCAGCGCTTCCGCGAGATTCCGGGCATTGCCGTCTACATGCAGCCGGTGCAGAACCTGCGCCTGGGCGGACGCCAGAGCAAGGCGCGCTTCCAGTACACGCTGCAGAGCGTGAACGCCGGTGAGATGGTGCCGTGGTCGACGAAGCTCATGGAGCGCATGCGCGCCGACCCCGACTTCCGCGACGTGACCAGCGACTCGCAGAACCGCGGCCTGCAGGCCACGCTCGAGATCGACCGCGACAAGGCCGGCGTGCTCGGCGTGGCCGTGGGCGACCTGCGCACCGCGCTGTACAACGCGTATGGCGACCGCCAGATCGGCAGCATCTACGGCGCCAGCAACACCTACCAGGTCATCCTGTCGGCGGCCGACAGCGACCGCCAGTTCGAGGAAGACGTGGCGCGCCTGTCGGTGCGCAGCACCACCGGCAAGCTGGTGCCGCTGTCGGCTTTCTCGACCGTCAAGCGCACCGTGGGGCCGACCTCGGTCAACCACCAGGGCCAGCTGCAGGCGGTGACGGTGTCGTTCAACCTCGGCCCCGACGTGCCGCTGGGCAACGCGACCGCGAAGATCGACCGCTTCAAGGACGAGCTGAAGATGCCGCAGTCGATCATCACGACCTACGGCGGCGACGCGGCGGTGTTCCAGAGTTCGCAGGGCAGCCAGGCCGTGCTGCTGGTGCTCGCGGTGCTGGTCATCTACGTGCTGCTGGGCGTGCTGTACGAGAGCTACATCCACCCCCTCACCATCCTGGCGGGCCTGCCCTCGGCGGCGGTGGGGGCGCTCATCTCGCTGAAGCTCTTCGGTTTCGACCTCACGCTGATCGCGACCATCGGCATCCTGCTCTTGATCGGCATCGTGAAGAAGAACGCGATCATGATGATCGACTTCGCGCTCGACGCGCAGCGCACCGAGGGCATGCAGCCGGTCGACGCGATCCGCGAAGCCTGCCGGCTGCGTTTCCGTCCGATCCTGATGACCACGTTGGCCGCGCTGATGGGCGCACTGCCGCTCGCGCTGGGCCTGGGCGCCGGCGCCGAGCTGCGCCAGCCGCTGGGCGTGGCGGTGGTGGGCGGGCTGATCTTCTCGCAGGTGATCACGCTGTACATCACGCCCGCGATCTACCTGGCGCTCGACCGCTACAGCGGCAGCGGGCCGATGGTGGAGTTGCCGGGCGAGGCGAAGGCCGAGGCTGCAGCTGCTGGCGGTCACGCCGCCTCGCACGCCTGACGGCGATTCAAAAGATGCCGGATGGCCATGAGCGTGAGCCACCCGGCCAGGAAGGACTTGTGCAGTCCCGCGTGACGCCACACCCGGACCATCGCCCATTGAAGGCGCTCCGGCCTCTCTCCTCAACGGCTCTCTCCATTCCCTCCGCCGCTGCTCTTCCCATGTGTGTGACGGGATGAATGATCGCGAGGGGGAGAGGGTGTCGACGGTATCCAGCGATACAGGACGTGGGCTTTTTCCTTACGGTGTTGCATCACGGAAACAACGCAAGGCCCGCGCATCCGGGATGGTGACCTGCCGGGCCCGCGTTTCAATGAGCCCCTGTCCCGCCAGCGCATTCAGCGTGCGCGTGACGGTGACGCGGCTCAAGGCCGTCATGGCGCCGATCTGCTCGTGCGTCAGATCGACGGTGAGCTTGTTCGATGCCTGCGTCGATGGCGGGCGCGCCACCCGCAGCAGCAAGTCGATGACGCGCTCCTTGGGCGCCGCCGAGGCCACCCCGGCCAGCTTGGCGACGATCATGTGGTTCTTGAAGCCGAGCAGCTGGATCAATGAGGTCGCGAGTTCGGGCAGCGCCGAAAACTGCTGCGCGACATCCGCCGGGCGATAGCGGCTGAGAAGGGCCGGCGCGACCGCCCGGGTCGTGGTCGGCCGGGGGCTGTCGGCAAACGCCGGGCCTTCGCCGAAGATCGCACCCGGCCCGAA
Organism: Variovorax sp. GW531-E2; assembly: GCF_059423125.1. Lineage (NCBI taxonomy): Bacteria > Pseudomonadati > Pseudomonadota > Betaproteobacteria > Burkholderiales > Comamonadaceae > Variovorax > Variovorax sp. GW531-E2. Next base: position 41,439 of record NZ_JBWKXQ010000010.1, read on the forward strand.
GATCTCGAGCAGGAACTCCGCGCCGTTGCTTCGGTGGACCGTGGAATGCACGAAGCCCGATCGCAAGAGATAGAAGTAGTCGTGCCGTTCGCCTTCGCGCGCAATGGTGTCGCCGGCCCCCAGGGTGACGAAGCTTCCCAGGTGCGTGGCGTCGATCCACGGCGCGGACAGCGACTGGGAGGCGTCCCAGCTGGCGTAGGCCGAGGGCGTGGAATTCGTTCTTTTCATGGGAGCGTCTTGCCCGGGGCGGAGAAAGGCAAGCGGCTCACCCCACTAGGTCGTGGTCTCGTCCAGCGGCGCGTCCGTCGCCAGGTGCGCGATGTCGCTCCAGCCAACGAGGCTGAAGCCCTCGGGCGTCCACAGCATGCGGTTGATGGCCGCGTTGCCGAGCTGCCAGGTGCGCGGCGCCTGCAACTCCTGGCGCGTGGCGGCGCGGTAGAGCACGTCCATCACGCCGCCGTGGGCCACCAGCACCACGAGCTGGCCCGGGTGGCGCGCGGCGATGGCTGAGGCGGTGCCGGTCACGCGGTCGCGGAAGGTCAGCAGGCTCTCGCCGCCGCCTTCGGGCTCGAACTCGGGGTCGCGCTCGCGCCAGCGGCGGGCGTCCTCGGGCAGCGTGGCCTCGATCTCGGCGAAGCTCATGCCCTCGAAGCGGCCGAAGGCACGCTCGCGCAGGCCCAGGTCGGGCTGCACGGCGACGCCGTGGGGCTCGGCGATGGCCTGGGCGGTCTGCCAGGCACGCGAGAGGTCGCTGGCATAGACCGCCGCGATCGGCTCGTCGGCCAGCGCCTGCCCGGCGCGCTGCGCCTGCCAGAGGCCGGTGGCATTGAGGCCGATGTCGAGGTGGCCCTGGATGCGGGTGTCGACGTTCCAGGCGGTTTCGCCGTGGCGCACGGCGATCAGGCGGGTGAGATTGGCTTCCATCCGTCCGAATTCTAGAAGTGCGTCATTTCTTGGCGGCCGGCGTGAGCTCGATGTTCACGCGGCGCTCGCCCGGCGGCGGGTTCGGAAAGCCCTGCAGCGCGGCCTCGAACATCACCGGCAGGATCGCCGCGCTCGAACTGTAGGGGCCGTCGTTGCGCGCGCGGGTCTCGTACACCACGCGGTGGCTGCCGCCCGCCTCGCGCAGCACGAGGCTCACTTCGCGCTGGTACCAGGGGTTGGCCGGCGGCGTGAACATCGGGCCGCCGTACCAGCCGCTGCCATACCAGCGGTGGCCGTAGTAGCCGCCGTAGCCGTAGCCCCACGGGCCGGGCCCGTACAGCCACGGATCGGCCCAGGGCGACAGCGCCGCCGTGACGCGCGCGCCGATCTGCGCCGTGTACTGCGGCCGGACGTCGTCGCGGCGCAGGCCGACCTTGTCGAGCGCGGCCGCGGCCATGGCCTCCAAGTCTTCCTGGCGCGCCGTGTCGGCCTGCTGCGAAGGCAGGCGCTCGAAGCGGTAGGTGGCACCGGGCGGCACGGTCGTGCCCGGCGTGGCAAAGCTCTTGACGTTGCTGTCGACCACCCAGGAGGTGGCGCAGCCGCTCAGGGTTGCTACCAAAAATAGAGCTGAAAACGCACGATACATAAGGGTCTCCGGGCCTGCGGCCCTCAAAGTCCCCTGGGTTGCCCGAGTCAGCCTTGAACGATGCGCAAGGCCGAGGGTGCCTGGGAGAGCAGGTCGAAAGCGGGCGTGTCGAAGGCCTTGTCGCCGTTCTCGTCGGCCACGCCCGTCGCCTTCAGACCCTGGAAGTCGTGCAGCGTTCCGTCCAGCAGGTGCGAAGGCACGACGTTCTGCAGCGCGGTGAACATGTTTTCCACGCGGCCGGGGTACTTCTTGTCCCACTCGCGCAGCATCTCGCCGACCTGCTTGCGCTGCAGGTTTTCCTGGCTGCCGCACAGCGTGCAGGGAATGATCGGGAACTCGCGGTGCTGCGCCCAGCGCACGGTGTCTTTTTCGGCCACGTAGGCCAGCGGACGGATCACGATGTGCTTGCCGTCGTCGCTCACCAGCTTGGGCGGCATGCTCTTCAACTTGCCGCCGAAGAACATGTTGAGGAAGAAGGTCTGCAGCATGTCGTCGCGGTGGTGGCCCAGCGCGACCTTGGTGGCGCCCAGCTCGTCGGCCACGCGGTACAGGATGCCGCGGCGCAGACGGCTGCACAGGCCGCAGGTGGTCTTGCCCTCGGGAATGACGCGCTTGACGATGCTGTAGGTGTCCTGGTTCTCGATGTGGAAGGCCACGCCGAGCTCGCTCAGGTACTTGGGCAGCACCTCTTCGGGGAAGCCGGGCTGCTTCTGGTCGAGGTTGACCGCGACGATGTCGAAGTGGATGGGCGCACGCGCCTTCATCTTGAGCAGGATGTCGAGCAGCGCGTAGCTGTCCTTGCTTATCGGACGTAGAGCCCATCAAGAACATGCTTTCTCTGAGGCCTTCGAGAGGGACGGGTCGTAGCGGCGAAGGCGTGATCCTTTACAGCCGCTGAATTTTGTCAAGAAAAGTCGCTAGGACGGCCAATGTTTACATCGGAGGGCGTTGCTGACAAGTCTTCCCTACAATTCCACGAAAGGTTCTCTATGAGTGTTGAATTTAATAAGCTGCGCAAGCGCATCCGCCGACTCGCCGGCCAAGCTGTCGTTGACTACGGGATGATCGAGGAAGGTGACCTCGTCATGGTCTGCCTGTCGGGTGGAGCAGACAGCTACACCATGCTGGACAGCCTTCTTTACCTCCGGGAAGTCGCTCCGATCAATTTTGATGTTGTAGCGGTCAACCTTGACCAAAAGCAGCCAGACTTCCCGGAGGACATCCTTCCCGCATATTTGACTCAGTTAAACGTTCCGTTTCGCGTCATTGAGGAAGACACCTACTCCATTGTCAAAGAGAAGGTACCTGAGGGAAAAACGACTTGCGCTCTTTGCTCAAGGCTGCGGCGCGGCATCCTCTACCGGACCGCCGTGGAATTGGGTGCGACCAAGGTAGCTCTGGGTCATCATCGAGACGACATTTTGGAGACGCTGCTTCTCAACATGTTTTTCGGTGGAAAGCTGAAAACCATGCCGCCGAAGCTGGTCTCGGACGACGGAAGAAATGTAGTCATTCGCCCACTCGCGTATTGCAACGAGCGAGACATCAAGGCCTACTCGGCGGCGATGAATTTCCCGATCATCCCTTGCAATCTGTGCGGCTCTCAGCCCAACCTTCAACGCAGAGCAATGAAGGAAATGATTCAGGAATGGGATCGACGCTTCCCGGGGCGCTCCGACAACATGTTTCGTGCGTTGACAGATGTGGTGCCGTCGCACCTGCTCGACCGAAAGTTGCATGACTTCAACACGCCAGCGAAGGTGACCGGCGAACTGGACGATGTCAGCAACTGGCTCGCTGCGCCGAATGAGCCTTCGGAAGTCGGCGCGGCCCCGATCCGGCTCATGCCTGGTATTTCAACAATCGGTAGTTCAGCTAGCTGATCGGGGAGCTTGGCGCCCGAATGGGGATCGACGAGCGCATGAACACAACAACCCGGGCGAAGCGTAGAGGAATACAGTTCCGCGTCGTCTGGCAGCGTCTCCAGATTGGCTTTCTACCTATCTTCTCGCCTTCTGCGCGTATTACTGGGCAATGGAAGAGCCAGCAGCCCGATGCCACCGGGCAGTAGGGACACGTTGTGGACTAGCTGCATGTGACGCAACTGAAGTGCAGCTTGTTTCGCAGACAGGTCGGCAACCTTCAGTTCCAACTCAATAACTCGCTTCGCGTACCAAGTCCGACTGTGCTGGGGAGCGCTCGAGCGCTCAGCATCAGGTTTCTTTGCTGCCTCGTATGCGTTGTAGATGGCCTCATTCGCGCTGAGCGATTGGCGCGACCACACGTCTGAAGCCTTGAATTTCTTGGCAATTTGCTTCCTTAGTGAATCCCAGGTCAATCGCTGCTTGGTCGGCCATTCTTTCAAGATGACGACGATCGCCGTTTCGGCCCTCCGATTAATTTTCGGCATTCCCATGGTCATCTCTTTCCGGCGGCGTGCCGACATGTTTCTCATGAAGCCGAGACGTGAGCTCGGACAGGCCCAGAGCCGCTGGCGCCGCATCGAACGTCACGATCGTGCCTGGTGCAATTGAGGGGTCATTCTCCACAGCGAAGATCTCTTCACAGCGAGCGCGAACCCATTCGTGTTGTCTGATGTGGCGCTCGATCGGCTTCTTCAGGCCCCCGCTCGATCGCAACTTTTTGCGTCCCTCCGCGATCATGTGGACCGAGTGCTGATGCATTTCTTTGATGATCGGCAAGCGCTTCTTGTCCCCTTTCATCCAGACGTGGTGGCCACACCCCATGCAGTCGCCATGCTGTTCACAAGGGTTGAGAGACCAAGATGTTGAACATCCCCCCACTTCCGTGATTTGCTTGGGTGTAGCTCTTTCAAAGAGAAAGATTTTTCGATCTACTACTTCAATTGTTCGAGCGGCGTTCGCAACAGGGCCGGTCACACTAAAGTCGACTGCCGGATCAAACCCCTCGATAGAGCCGCTCACGATCTCTGCTGGGGTGCGCAAATCGTAATGTGCCGACTGCGTGCCTGACGTTCGTCCCGCAAGTAGATCAAGGTATTGCTCGCTCACTCCCAACGTTAGCGCTCGCGTTTGAAGATAGGCTCGTGTGTCGTGAAGGGTGAACGATGGATATTCTCCATTCGAAAGTTTGATGTTCAGTGTCGCGAAGAGTCTTGGAGGTTTACCCAAGCGCACGCTAATCCATCTGAGAAAGCGAGAATGCGTGACGACAACCGGGCGCCACCAAGCTCGCTTCCGCGCCAAGTGATCAGTTTCCTGATCAATCTGGCCATCAAACGCAGCGCAGAGGACCTCGTCGAGCCGCGTCTTTTTGTCTCTGGATGAGTAAGGCCAGTGAGGGAATCTTGCCTTCTTGAAGTCCGCCAAAAGTCTGCTACGCAACTCTTCAACGCTGGAAAAACAGGAAAGACTTCGCCCAGCCACCAGAAAAGCCAGTTCGATTCCGATCTTCTGTCCTTCGTTTGCAGAGATCGAGTTGAGTAAGTAGTCCCGATCAATGAAGATATCTTTTTCAAGCAGTTGAACTTCACCGGGCAATTTGGCCCCGATGACCCTGAACAGCACGCTCAGATCGAGGTGTGATAGGTAGATTCGCCCTGAGACTTGAGATCTGGTCTGCTGCGGGAAGAAGTCTTGGGGATGGTTCACGCCACGTAGCGTGCGCAGCTTGACGCAGATGACCTTCGAGATCTTGTCGTAGAGCGAAGGGTATTCACGAGCCATTAGATCCACGGCACTGACGGGTACATATGGGTCAGTCTTTCTGGTGCCGAACGGAGGTCTTCTGAAGTACGACTGCGAAAAATCGCTCTGCAGGTGGTCCGGGATATACAGCTGATTGATCTTTTCGAAGCTACCGAAGTTCTCAATGTAGTATTTGAACGCTGCTCTTGCGTCCGCTGAGAAATTGGCGGCGACCTCGAACAGTTCCTGGGCAAGAGCCTCGAGTTGTTTCGGGATAGGAAGTTCTTGGTACAGATCGGTCTTGGGTCGATGAATTGATATCCGAACCCTTCCGTCAACGCTCCTGAGGGCGTCGGGGTGGAGCTGCAATAGATCCGATAGACGCATCGACACGGTTGTGAAGGGCAACGCTACCAATGCGGCCATTGAGGTAACTTCGTGCGCCGGACCGAAGCGCTGTTGCGCGGAGCGGTATGCCAGTCCAACAGCAGCTACGACTTCATTCGGTAGCCGCCTGGACTGGCTCTTCTTCTGCACATCTTCATCAAGAAGTTGTGCTTTCCGTTTCGTCGGCATGGGCACCTTGGACTTGAAGGTGAAACGAGTTGCCAGCAGGCCGAATCCGTATTGGCCAAACCTGAAGCTTTTCGTGTGATGGCCACCCTGCAACATGCCTGCAATCAAGTCCAACTCGCGTCCAGTATCGTATTTGACAGATACGCAATCTGATCCGCCAGTCAAGGCTTGTTCGGCGAGGGCGAAGGTCGCACGCGTCAGCAAGCTTGGGTCGTTGTTTCCAGAGTTGAGCTGGCGCAGGGCCCAGTCTAGAAGCTCCAGGGTGCGGGCGATCGTCTTCGGTGTCCCTCTCAGATTGCGGTAGATGACCATCACATTGATGTATGTCTTCGCAAACATGAGAAAACGGTCTCCACCAACCATTGCCTCTGGGTCGGTAATCTTGGGCGGCCCTGTTCGAGTACGAATGAATATCTTCCGTGCCCTCGCGCGGTGCTCGAGTTTTATGAGCGGTAGTCGTGTGGTCTTGTCACCCGCTTTCAGACGATGTGGAGCCATCGCAAACCATGGAACACTTGGGTCATAACCTTGCTCGTGCACAGCGTCAAAACCTGCGACTCCACCGGGGCATCCCCACCTGAAAAACTCCTCAAATCTGTCAGGGCCTGCAGCAGTCTGGCTTCTGAAGAGCGGAACTACTCCTTGCATTCGTTTTCCCTTCTGCGCTCACAGATTTCCATGACTTGCTTCACCGCGGAGATGATGTTGTCGTCTCTTTGAATCGTTTCCACTGGCAATAGCATCAGCACTTTCCTTTCTCGCGCCTTCTCCATCTTCGCTAGAACTTGATCGTGCGGTCCATCTACGAAGGCCTTGAACCGCGGACAGATATAGCAACCATCGGGAGCTAAAACGCCGCATAGTTCATCTCCGCATCCGCCCAGGCTGTCGTTCAACTCGGCGTCGAGGATGAGGTTGTCTTCAGGTATGGACTTCTCGGTGCCAGCATCCAATACCGAGCCTCTGAACGCGTTTATCACAAGCACGAAGTGCGGATCCATCTGCCGTTCAAACGCATCAGCCATTTCGTCGGTCAAGTTGACGTAGCGCGTGAGCGAGCCAGATGTGGTGTGAAAGGCCGCCTGCCTGAGGACCTCCAATGGCGCACCTAAGATTGCCAGATGGGTGAGTTTGGTGTGTTTGAATCGCCTGGTGAAAAGATCGAGGTCACGCAGTTCTGCAATGTGGTCTGTGATGCGCCCTCGAGTGCGAACTATCAGAGACGTGATGCCGATGGTTCGCTTCTGCAGGAAAGGAGCTTGCTTGTTGATGTTGATGCAAAAGAGAGGCTGATCTGGAGGAAGGTTGCCGCCGGAGAGCTTTTCCATCCAGGCCAGATGATCGCGAAGAGCCACGTGTACAGCCTCCGAGACGGTCACATTCATCATCCTTGAACGGCTCGGCTTTCCCTGGAGCTTGACCAAGGGCACCGCGAGAGTTTTGACGGACAACGAAACATCCTTGACCCTTAGGAGTTGCATTTGGGAAGGCCGCAAAGCCTCGGAGATCATCAGACGCCAAAGCAGGTTCTGCTGCGGGTTGAACTTCCCGTCGATGTACAAGTCGTCCACTTGCCGATGAATCGCGCGAATCTTTTCGATCGTGAATGGTCGCTCATGTGTCTTCCTTGCCTGAATCTCGATGGAGGTCGCGCTCTTCGGTGATTGAGAGGTCAGAATGTGAGCCTTGAGATCCGGGGCGATGCCTGGATAGCCGAGACGTATCCAATACCTCAACAAGCTCCTGAGCGTCTTCAGGTCATTTGGAGACGATTGCCGCGCTTCCTCCATGTACATCTTCAGCGTGATGGATGCAGCTCTTTTGGCGAGATTCAGCCTTCTGAGCATCCGTTCAAAACGAGAGAACCACTGGAGCCCGGTGGAGACTTTGCGCTTGCCGTCCAGGGCATCCAGAACCACTGCGTAATAAATGGTCGCTGTGGCGGGCGTCAGAAGATCTTCGACATCCCTGAGCCGGAAAGCGACTTCTATGCCGCCAGTTGTGGGAAGCAACATGCCATCCAAATTTACGCGGATGAGTCGCGACTCGTCGTCGATGATCCTGATGTGGGTTGGAAGACCTTCGGGGAAGATTTCATCGCTCCCGACGACGAACTCGGTGTATGGGCCGTACATGCCGCAACCTCGTCAGGAAATGATGCGGTCTCTTTGCTGAACGAGTTCAGCCGAGCGTTCTTCGATTGCACGAGCGGCGTATCGATCCGGCATTGTTGATTTCGTAGACCATCGACCTCGTTGGATCACGATTTCACGAGCGTCACGGCCTTTTGACGTCGCAGTCTTGTATACGTGATTGAGGTTGGTGTGTCGCAGGACGTGAGGCGAGATGGTGGATGGGAGCGATTCGAAGGATTTGAGTTTGGCGAGTATGCGATTCAGGTTCCTTCGACCGAGAGGGCTTCCTTCGTACTTGCCCTCATGGTTCACAAACAGAAAGGGTGTCGTAGAGTTTGATTTGAAGACGGCCGCTTCACGATCGCCAACGACGTACTCAATGAGTTTGGTCGCGAGTGATGTGGAGATCGGCACCAAGCCACCCCCCGTCTTGCAAGCCGGTTCGTGCAATCGAGTGTCGGCGGGATCGTTCTGCGCTTCGACGACCTTGATGCATCCGGTGAAGTGCCCAGGTTTGTATTCCCACGACTCAATCAGATCTACACAGCAGAGCTTGAGTAACTCTCCCGCCCTGAGGCCTGACTCGTGGAGTGTTTCCACGATCAAGCTGTCGCGCCGCCCCGTTGGAGTTTGAGGAAATGGGCCACCGTTCCCGAGGGCTCTCTCAAGGCTGCTCCGTTGTTCGTCGTTCAACGAGCGCACCTCTACAGAATCGTCGCCAGTGGCGATGTGCTTATGAAATTCCATTCGAATGCTCTGCGCGCTGGCCTCGAGCATTCGATGCTCCTCCGCGGTGAGTTCCAACCGAGGATCGCATTCCTTCGTTAGCCATGCAACATAGTTTCCGGTGGTCCTGATGCGGCGGTTTGACGTGCCGAATTTGACTGCTTTCCCGGTTGCCAACAGAGCGAAGGTGGAGGATTCGTCTTGTAGGGCGGTCGCGAGCTTGTCGGCTGACAGGCATGCCCAACGGCAGTACTCAGTAATTTCTCTGTTCGTCAGTGCACGTATGCCGGCAAGCACGCGACTTTCTGGACTGATGAAGGGCGCTTTCGCTTTTCTCGAAGCTTCAGCACGCCTTGTGCGAAGCAACTGCCATTCGAGAAAGAACGCGAGATCTAAAAGAACTGCGATCTGGGTATTCAGCGGTTTCTGGCCGAATTCGTCGAGCAAAAAAGCTACTGCAAGCTCGTGCTGCAACTCGGTTTCGCGGTCGACAAGAACAACGCGGCGAACGGCATCACTGCCATCCGGCAATGTGTCCAACAGCAATTCAATTCGGAAACGAAGCGTCATGGCCGAAACCTTACAAAAAGCGGTTCGTTTCAGCAACAAGATTGAGGAATGGCTTGGGGGCGAAGGCTTCTTTCGCCTCGGAAATCTTGTCAAACACGGCTGGAATCCGATAAGTGCGTTCTCTGCGGAGCAGGAACTTCTGCCGAAAGAGGATGTGGTCGGAGCCACGGCGGTGGACGTGCGATCACGACAGTGGCGCGTCGAAGTTTGGGATGTCAGTTGATTGCGACAGGCTTGGACGGCTGGCAATCGGCACTTGGGCAGAGCAAAAGAGGAGGCTGGGTAGCATGGGGTCGTCATGGACGCTGCACTGCAGCCCGGTGAAGACGATGCGCTCACCACCTTTCTGGCGGCATTGACCATCTTGCTGCGCGAAGGTTTGGAGGCGCTGCTGGTGGTCGTCGCGATGATTACGTTCCTGCGCAAGGCCGAGCGCCAGGATGTCTTGCGCTACGTGCATGCCGGGTGGGTTCTGGCTCTTGCGGCTGGCGGACTCACTTGATTCGCTGCCACGTACCTGGTCAGCGTCAGTGGCGCGGGCCGCGAACTCACTGAGGGGTTCTCGTCCTTGTTTGCCGCTATCGTCCTACTCGGGGTCGGCATGTGGATGCATCAGAAGAGCGTCGCAGGACGCTGGCAAATTTACCTCAAGGAGAAGCTTTCAAACGCCTTGAACCAGCGTACGGCATGGTTCTTGTTTTCGCTGGCATTCATCGCGGTCTATCGCGAAGTCTTCGAGACAGTGCTTTTCTTCGCCGCACTCTGGACCAACGGCAATGGCTTGCCGTTGCTCGTCGGCCTCGCTGCTGGGTTTGTGGCGCTGGGAGCCATCGCGTGGGTTCTGCTGCGCACCAGTGCACGGCTGCCGATTGGGAAGTTCTTCGCGCCTTGGGATCTATCCGTCCTGGTAGACCGTAAGCGCCCAACTCGCGGTTCTGGCTGTGGCACTCACTGGATTCGTCACGAACCTGCGGCCCCAGCGCGCGCGCTGAAGTTGAGGATGCCCGCCTATTTCAGATAGGAACGAACTGCGGCCAGCACAGCATCGATGTCGCTCTCGCGCTGATCCTGGCTCACGTCTTGAGCACCCAAGTGCTCCCGGATGTGCCCCTCCAGCACTTCCGACATGAGGCCGTTCACCGCGCCACGGATCGCGGCGATCTGCTGAAGGACAGCCATGCACTCGGCATCCGTGTCGAGCGCGCGCTCAAGCGCACCTGCTTGGCCTTTGATGCGACGTACCCGCGTCAACAGCTGTTTTTTCCCTTTGGTGGTGTGTGCCATTGGGTCATTCTAAGTCGAGTGAATATACTGGGGGGTAGTATTAAGGCTTGCCGGACAGAAATATGCAAAACTCGTACGCGGCTCAGGGCTGGCAACATTCGCACGTCTTCGACGAAGGCAATCCGCTGGCGGAACGAAACACGCGGTGGGCCGTAGCGCTGACCGCGGTCATGATGGTGGTTGAGATTGCTGGTGGCTGGGTCTACAACTCCATGGCGCTCTTGGCCGATGGCTGGCACATGAGTTCGCACGCCTTGGCGCTTGGCCTTTCGGTCGTGGCTTATGCCGCAGCCAGACGTTTCGCCGGAGACGGCCGCTTCGCGTTCGGCACCTGGAAGATCGAGGTTCTCGGTGGCTACAGCAGCGCTATTCTTCTGGTCTTGGTAGCTGCACTGATGCTCTACCAATCTGTCGAGCGCCTTGTCTCGCCGACAGCCATCCACTACGACGAAGCCATTGCGATTGGCGTTGCAGGACTGCTTGTGAATCTGGCCTGTGCCTGGTTATTGCGCGGCGGCCATCAGCATGGCCACGATCATGGGAGTCATGACCATGGCGCCCACCACCACCATGATCTGAATCTGCGCTCGGCCTACATGCACGTCTTGGCCGATGCTGCCACTTCGGTCCTGGCGATCGTCGCACTGTTCGGCGGCAAGCTGTGGGGCGCGAGTTGGCTCGATCCAGTCATGGGTATCGTGGGCGCTGGGCTGGTGGCCATCTGGGCCTATGGATTGCTGCGCGATTCCGGCCGCGTGTTGCTTGATGCCGAGATGAATTCACCTGTCGTCGCAGAAATCAAGGAAGTCATCGAGGTCAGCCCGGTCAAGGCGACCATCTGCGACCTGCATGTTTGGCGGGTGGGAAAGGGCAAGTACGCGTGCATCGTGTCGCTGGCGACCGCCCAAGACGTGGATCCGGACTACTTCAAGCGCCAACTGCGTATTCACGAAGAACTGGTCCACATATCGGTCGAAATAAACCGACACCACTCTTTGGTGACCAACACGGATTTTGTGCCCCCGGGACAAACCCCTAATGGCAAGGTGTGATAGTCGTTGAGACTCGGCCTTGCCCGCTTTGGGGTGAGGAGAACGAAATGAAGAAGATCGCATTCGCGTTGGTCGCATTGACGTTGAGCCTTGGGGCCTGGGCCCATTCCGGTGGTACGGACAAGAACGGCTGCCATCAGGAAAAGGCAACTGGCACGAGGCACTGCCACTGAGTCGTCGATTCCGAGCGAGCAAGAGCCCAGAAGGACTCTGGCTCGCCATGTCGATGAGTGGTTTCCCGCCACAACAAATTCCCCTTCGCAGCGTGCCTCTTTCGACCGTTTCGCATCCCCCCTGATAGGATGCGGCGGTGCACGGCGAACACCTCCACCAAAGTCATCCTGATCTCGTCAAGCGCCTGAAGCGCGCAGACGGGCACCTGCAAAACGTCATCGAGATGATGGTGAGCGGGCGCGACTGCGCGGACATCGCACAGCAACTGCACGCGGTCGAAAAAGCAATCAGCGCAGCCAAGAAACTGCTGATTCACGATCACCTGGATCACTGCCTCGAGGAAGTCGCAGCGTCGCCCCGCGACTTCGGTAAGGCCATCGCCAACTTCAAAGACATCACGAAGTACCTGTGAGCGCGAACATCGCCCAGCTGTCGAGGTCCATCGCCCCCGCCAAGGCTGGGGTGATGCTGCTCGTGCGCTGGTTGCTGGTGCTGGTCATCGCCGTGGACCTGATCAGTTCGCCATTCCACGCGCATCACCACGAAAGCGGCCCGGAAGGCTACTCGAGCCACGCCGGCCAGCTGGATGTGGGCCACTCGTCCTTCGAGCAAGTGGCTCAAGACGACGACCATTCGCTGCATGTCGATTCGGACAACACGGATCACGGTGGCGGGCACTCGATGTCGGCGCTTCAAGGCACCCCGATCCAGCTCGCCAGTCCGGACTCCGCGCCGAAGCTTCTGGCGCTTGTGCCGCTGTTCGTTTTTTTCGGGCTCGTCACACAGCCCGTGGCCGAAGCGCTGGTGCGCTGGCGCCCTGATCGAGAGCGGGTGCCCATTCCGCTGTTCCGAACCGTTCCTCCTGACGGCCGCGCGCCGCCCTCACTCCACGTTTGAAGCCCTGGCAGCGCCATAGCGCGCAGCCTTCTCCTCGTCGCCTGACTGCGCGACGGGATCGCTTTCTCGTGGAGTTTCTATGTCCTATTTGCTCGCCCGCCGCGCCGCGCTCGGCTGCGCGTCCAGTTTTCTCATGGTGGCCAGCGCCGTTGCGGCGACGCCATCGAACGCCGAATTCCCGGTGTCCGCCGCACAGATGCAGGCCCTCGGCATCACGCTTGCGCCGCTGGAAAAGCCATCGGCGATCAGCGGCATGGCCTATCCCGCCCGCGTGGTGGTGCCCCCCAGCGGCAACCAGGTCATCAGCGCCCCGTTCGGTGGACGGGTCGAAGAACTCCTCGTCGACGAGCAGCAGCCCGTCAAGGCCGGCCAGCCGCTGCTGCGCCTGAGCAGCCCGGAGTACGGCGACCTGCAGCTCAAGTTGCTGGAGGCGGCCAGCAAGGCCAGGCTCACCGGCCAGACGGCCGCACGCGAACGCCAGCTCTTCTCCGAGGGGATCATTCCGGAGCGGCGTGTCCAGGAAGCCAATGCCGCCAATCAGGAGGCCGCGGCCCGCCTGCGGTTTGCCGAAGCCTCCTTGCGCCTCGCCGGGGTCGATCCCGCAGCCATCCGCAAGATGGGTGACGCTGGCAACCTGCAGGACGGCCTCGTCGTGCGGGCCAGAAGCACCGGGACGGTGGTCGGTCTCGACGTGAAAGCCGGGCAGCGCGTGCAAGGTTCGGATTCCCTGCTGCGCCTGGTCAACACGGCGCAGCTCTGGCTCGACATCCAGATCCCATCCGACCGTCAACAGCAGGCCCTCTCGAGCAAGTCCGCCGGCTCGATCACGGTGGTCGGGCGCGAAGCCAGCGCGACGCCGATGTCGGTTGGTGCCACGGTGAGCGACAACCAGACGGTCACGCTGCGCGCTCGGGTGGTGGGCGGCGGCGAGCTGCTGCGCCCCGGCGAAGTCGTGCAGGTCAAGGTCCCGTTCGCAGAGAACACCGCCGGCTGGGCGCTGCCTCTGCCAGCGATTGCCCGCCAGGACGACAAGGCCTACGTGTTCGTCCGAACCGAAAAGGGCTTCGTCGCGCAGCCGGTCAATGTCATCTCCAGCGCGGGCCAGTCGGTCCAGGTCACGGGCAATCTGCGCGCCGGCCAGCAGGTTGCGACCGGCTCCGTGATCGCACTGAAGGCGGCATGGCTCGGCAAGAGCGGAAGCAATTGACATGCTCAACTGCCTTGTTCAGTTCGCGCTGTCACAGCGCCTGTTCGTGCTGCTCGCAACCGCTCTGCTTGCAGGCTTCGGCTGGTACGCCTTCCGCAATCTGCCGATCGATGCCTTCCCCGACGTGTCCAGCACGCAGGTGAAGGTCATCATGAAGGCGCCCGGCATGACGCCGGAAGAAATCGAGAGCCGCATCGCCGGCCCGATCGAGGTCGAGATGCTCGGCATCCCGCAGCAGCGCATGCTGCGCTCGGTGTCCAAGTACGGCCTAGTGGACGTGACGGTGGACTTCCAGGACGGCACCGACATCTACTGGGCCCGCCAGCAGGTGTCCGAGCGCCTGGCCAACATCTCGGCCGATCTGCCCGCCGGCATCAGCGGCGGCATGGCGCCCGTCACAACACCGCTCGGCGAAATGTTCATGTTCACCGTCGAGGCCGACGGGATGTCGCTGGAGGACCGGCGCAGCCTGCTCGACTGGGTGATTCGTCCGGCCCTGCGCGCGGTGCCGGGCGTCGCCGACGTGAACGCGCTGGGCGGCAAGGTGCGCAGCTTCGAGGTGGTGCCGGACCCCGTCAAGCTCTCGGCACTCGGCGTATCGACTGCGCAGCTCAAGAGCGCCATCGAAGCCAACAACCGCAACGACGGCGCAGGCCGGCTCGGCGAAGGCGGCGAAGTGCTGCTGGTGCGCAGCGAAGGAAACATCAAGACCGCGGACGACCTGCGCGCGATCGTGGTCAGCCGCAAGGACGGCAACCTCGCGCGGCTGGGCGACGTGGCGCAGGTGCGCGACGGCAGCGTCACGCGCTACGGTGTCGTGACCAAGGACGGCAAGGCTGAAGCGGTCGAGGGCCTGGTGCTCGGACTGGCAGGCGCCAATGCCCAGAAAGTGGTCGAAGGCGTGACGACGAAGCTCGCGGAGCTCAAGCCCACCCTGCCCAAGGGCGTGGAGATCAAGGTCTTCTACAACCGCGCCGAGCTCGTGAAGAAGGCCGTCGGCACGGTGTCGACCGCACTCATCGAGGCGACGATCATCGTGCTGGTGCTGCTGGGCGCCTTCCTCGGCAACGTGCGCGCGGCCGTCGCGGTTGCCGTGATCCTGCCGCTGTCCGCGTTGAGCACCTTCATCCTGATGCGCGCCGTGGGCATGTCGGCCAACCTCATGAGCCTGGGCGGCCTGGCCATCGCGCTGGGCATGCTGGTGGATGCCGCGGTCGTGGTGGTCGAGAACATCGTGCAGCACATCAGCCGCGAGAAGGAAGACAGCAAGCTGCCGCGGCTGCATGTGGTGCTGCGCTCGGTGCGCGAGGTGTCGGTGCCGGTCTCTGCCGGCATCCTGATCATCGTGACCGTGTTCCTGCCGCTGCTGACGCTGCAGGACCTGGAAGGCAAGTACTTCGTGCCCGTGGCGATGACCATCGTGTTCGCGCTGTTCAGCTCGCTCGTGCTGTCGCTCACCATCATCCCGGTGCTGTCGTCGTTCCTGCTGAAGAAAGTCGCGCACGAAGATCCGTGGCTGCCGCGCAAGCTGCTCAAGCTCTACGAACCGGTGCTCGGCTGGGCGCTGGGTCACCAGAAGGTCGTGTTCATCGTGGCTGGCGTCATGCTCGTCGCGGCAGCGGGCGTCTACACCCAGGTCGGCAAGACCTTCCTGCCGGCGATGGACGAAGGCGACATCATCGTGGGCATCGAGAAGCTGCCTTCGGTGAGCCTGGAAGAAACGGCTGCACTGGACCTGAAGATCCATCAGGCCCTCATGAGCCAGATCCCCGAGATCACTGGCGTGGTGGCGCGGGCCGGCTCCGACGAGATCGGACTGGACCCGATGGGCCTGAACCAGACCGACACCTTCCTTGTGCTCAAGCCGCGTGACGAATGGAAGATGGCCAACAAGGACGCGCTGATCGCGCGGATCCGAGAGGTGCTCGATCAGATGCCGGGCATCAGCTACAGCTTCACGCAGCCGATCGACATGCGCGTGTCCGAAATGATCATCGGCGTGCGCGGCGACCTCGCCATCAAGATCTTCGGCCCCGAGCTCGACAAGCTCAACGAGCTGGCGGGTCAGGTCGAGACGCTGATGAAGACGGTCCAAGGCAACCAGGACGTGTACACCGTCGAGAACGATGGCGTGCAGTACCTGCGGGTGGTCGTCGACCGCCTGAGCGCGGGGCGCTACGGCCTGTCGGTGGAAGACGTGCAAGATGCCTTGCGGGTCCAGATCGAGGGCCAGCGCGCCGGCACCGTGATCGACGGCAACCGGCGCATCCCGATCGTGATTCGCGGGCCCGACAGCGTGAAGATCTCGCCGGCGGAGTTTGCGGCCCTGCGCATCACGACGTCCGATGGCCAGAGCGTTCCGCTTGAAAGCTTGGCCACGCTGACGCGCGAGAGCGGCCCGGTGAAGATCGACCGTGAGATGGGCAGCCGCTACAGCGTGGTGATCGCCAATGTCACGGGACGTGACCTGGTCGGCTTCGTCGACGAGGCCAAGGCCAAGGTGGCGGCCGAGGTGAAGCTGCCCACCGGCTATCGCATCAGCTGGGGCGGCCAGTTCGAGAACCAGCAGCGTGCCGCGGCGCGGCTCACCCTCGTGGTGCCACTGGCGATCGGGTTCATCTTCCTGATTCTGTTCACGACCTTCGGTTCGGTGCGCCAGGCCCTGCTGGTGCTCAGCAACATCCCGTTCGCGCTCGTGGGCGGCATCGTCGGGCTCTGGGTTACCGGGGAATACCTGTCGGTGCCGGCCTCGGTCGGCTTCATCGCACTGCTGGGCATCGCGGTGCTCAACGGCGTGGTGCTCGTGAGCTACTTCAACCAATTGCGTGCTGAGGGGCATGACCTGGTCACCTGCGTCACGCAGGGTGCCCGACGGCGGCTTCGGCCGGTGCTGATGACGGCGGCGATCACCGCCTTCAGCCTGGTGCCGTTGCTCTTCACCAGCGGACCGGGCTCCGAGATCCAGCGCCCGCTGGCGATCGTGGTGATCGGCGGCTTGATCACGGCCACCGCTTTGACGCTGATTCTTCTGCCGCTGCTGTACCTGCGGTTCGCCTATGCGCGCGATCAGCGCGACGATCCAACGCTGGAGGTGCGTCATGCATGAGTACTGCCTGAACCTGATCTGCCCGCCCGCGGTCGAGGAGAAATTGCTCGACGCTCTGCTGGAGAGCGAAGGCAGTGAAGTTTTCACCAGCGTTCAGATTCACAGCCACGGCGCCGCGCATGGCCGCTTGAGCGCACAGGAACAGGTCATGGGCCGCAGCCGCGCCATGCAGATCCAGGTCCTGCTGAGCGGGGAGGCCCTGGCGCACCTGCTCGAGCGTCTTCAACGCGACTTTGCTGGCACCGGTATCCGCTACTGGGCCACGCCCGTGGCTTTCGAGGGAGAAATCAAATGAAGTTCTGGACCGGGATCGCAATGATCGCCTGGGCCTTGCCCGTGCTCGCCGAGAACCAGGCGACACCGCCCGACCTGCCTCCCACCGCTTCAGCACGGCAATGGATCGAGCAGGACCCGACCGTCCGCGAGGCCCGCAGCGCCCAGGCGGCCGCGGGCCATTCGGCAGCCATGATTGCCGCGTCGCCGAACGAATGGACCACGCGGCTCGCCGTGCAGCGGCGCAGCTTCGACGAGGGTGGCCCCGCCTCCAAGGAGTGGCACGCGCAGCTCGAGCGCCCCATCCGCATCAACGGCAAGGCGGATCTCGATCGGCAGCTCGGCGAAACGGAGCAGGTCATCGCGCAGGCCAAGGTCGGCGAGGCTGTCCACGAGGCCGCGCGCTCCCTGCTGGACCTGTGGATCGACGGGCTCTCTGCGGCGCAGGCTCAGAAGCTCTTCCTGGAGCAGCAGTCCTTTGCGCAGGCCAACCTGAAGGCCGTGGAAAGCCGCAAGAAAGCGGGCGACGCCTCGGCGCTGGATGTCAGCGTGGCCACGGCCGACTTCGCGGACGTGGAGCGCCAGGCGAGTCTGGCGGCCTCCAACCTCGCCAAGGCGCGGGCCAAGCTGCGCGTTCGGTTCCCGGGTGCCCAGTTGCCCGCGCAGCCGATGGCTGATCCGCGCCCGCCGGCGGAGGCGGAGGCCCGGTGGCTGGAGCGCGTGCTGGAAGCCGCCGATCCATTGCGCATCGCCGAAGGGCAGTTGCGCAAGGCCGAGCTTGCCGCCTCACGTGCCTCGGCCGATCGCGTGCCCGATCCGACCGTCGGTGTCTTCGCAGCGTCGGAGGCTTTCCGCAAGGAACGCATCGTGGGCGTCAGCGTCAGCATTCCGTTGAGCGGCACCTACCGCAACGAGCGCATGAAGCAGGCGCTGCAGGAGGTCGAGGTGGCGCGCGCAGCCGTCGATCGGCAGAAGCGCGAGCTGGAAGCGGCGGTGGCCGAGACCTATGCAGACGCCACCGGCCATCTCGCACGCTGGCAACTCTCCGAACGCGGCGCAACGGCCACCGGCGAGAGCGCGCGGCTCACGCAGCGCGCGTACTCGCTGGGAGAGGCGGACCTGCAATCGCTGCTGCTGGCCCGGCGCCAGTTCCTCGAGGCTTCCCGCGCAGCACTCGAGGCCCGTGCCGACGCGCTGCGTGCGACCTATCGGCTCCTCATCGACGCGCACCTGATCTGGGACCTGGCGCTCGAGTGAGTTCGCTTTGCCTCACCCATTTTCCAAACCCTTGTCCATTGAAAGAGATTTGATGTTGATCCCTCACCGGAAACTCGCGTTGCTGGCGCTCGCTGTGCTGGCGCTGCTGATCGGCCTGCCTTTTGACGTGCTTGCCCACGGCATCTCGGAAGCCGACCGCCAGCGCATGCTCAGCGGCGGCTACCTGCAGTACGTCGGCCTTGGTGCCACGCACATGCTTACCGGCTACGACCACCTGCTGTTCCTGTTCGGCGTGGTGTTCTTCCTCACGAGCTTCAAGGACGTGGCCAAGTTCGTCACCGTCTTCACACTGGGCCATTGCATCACCCTGGTGTTCGCGACGTACTTCAAGATCACCTGGAACTACTACCTGATCGACGCCATCATCGCGATCAGCGTCATCTACAAGGGCTTCGACAACAACGGCGGCTTCCAGAAGTACTTCGACATGAAGTCGCCCAACCTGCTGGTGGCAGTGTTCGGCTTCGGACTGCTGCACGGCTTCGGGTTGTCCACGCGGCTGCAGCAACTGCCGCTCGGCGATGACAGCACCTCGATGCTGATCCGCATCCTGAGCTTCAACCTCGGCGTCGAGATCGGCCAGATCGCCGCGTTGGCCGTGATGGTCGCACTGCTGGCGCTCTGGCGTCATCGCCCATCGTTTCGGCGCTTCAGCTTCGCCGCCAATCTTGCGCTGGTCTACGCCGGCGTGCTGCTGCTGCTCATGCAACTGCATGGCTACCAGCACGACTCAGATCCCAACGGTTTCCGTTTCCCTGACCAAGAGCACAACCACGCGCACGAGGACATGGAGATTGGAAAGACTGCCGATCCTGGCAGGGATTCCCTCGACTAACCATCATCAAGAAAGGATGACTCAATGAAGAAAATCGCGATGGCCCTGGCCTCGTTTGCAGCCCTCGCAGGCGCTGGTTCCACCATGGCCTCGGAGGGCGGCAGCTGCCATTTCCACGGCAACACGCCTGCATCGGAGAAGGTCGCGGTCGATTGCGCCTCCCAGCGCAAGGCTTCGCTCGTCAGCGGCGGCAAGCTCGACAAGAGCTGGGAAGCCGTGAAGGTGGAGAAAGTCGAACAGATCGACGGCAAGAAGGGCAAGGAGTGGAAGGTGAGCTTCAAGAATGCGTCTGTCACGCAAGCCGACAAGAGCACGCTCTACGTCTTCCTCAGCCTGCCTGGCAACTACATCGCCTCGAATTTCTCGGGAAAGTGAAGTCTGCATGGTCCGCGGGCGTGGCGCATGCCGGCCCGCAGGCCGTCGGAGATCGACCATGAATATTCAACGTCGCCGCGCCATGGGTGCGGCTGTCGGCCTCATCGGCGTTGCGCTCGCGGGCTGCGCCACCGTCTACGAGGGAAAGTATCCCTTCAGCGACGGCTGGCGCAAGGCGCGGGTCGAGGAAATTGGCGCCGCCTCGGCGCTGAGCCGGTCCTCTCTGAACGACTGTCGCAGCAGTGCGACGGCCGAACAATTGGCCACGCGGACGTACGCATTGCTGTCCTATGTGGACTTCAACCACCGCAGGACACGCATCGTTGCGTTGTCGCCTGAGGCGCGCTTCGAAAAAGGTGCGCCTGTCTATGTCAAGCTGCGAAGTTGCGCGGGAGACGTGGCGCCACAGATCGCCGCGACTTCCTGATCGTTGCCTGAATCGCCGAGAAAACTCCAAGGAATCAAGAAAAGGCGCTACATGCTGGACGTACTTAGAAACAGAACCTACCGACACCTGTTTTTCGCGCAGGTGATTGCGCTGGTCGGCACCGGCCTCGCGACCGTGGCGTTGAGCTTGCTGGCCTTCGATCTGGCCGGCCCCAACGCTGGCGCTGTGTTGGGCACTGCGCTGGCGATCAAGATGGTTGCGTACATCGGCGTTGCGCCGATCGCCTCGGCTTTTGCCGAACGGCTGCCGCGCCGCGCGGTGCTGGTCGCTCTCGACCTCGTGCGCGCCGTCGTGGCGCTCTCGCTGCCGTTTGTCACCCAGATCTGGCAAATCTACATCCTGATCTTCGTGCTGCAGTCGGCCTCGGCCGCGTTCACGCCCACCTTCCAGGCGACCATTCCCGATGTACTGCCCAAGGAGGAGGACTACACGCGCGCGCTGTCGCTGTCCAGACTGGCCTACGACCTGGAGAGCCTGGCGAGCCCAGCGTTGGCGGCGCTGCTGCTGACCGTCGTGAGCTATCACAGCCTGTTCGGCGGCACTGTCGTGGGCTTCCTGGCTTCGGCCGCACTGGTTGTCTCCGCGGTATTGCCGAAGGCCAAGGTGCCGCCGAAGCGCGGCATCTACGAACGCACCACGCGCGGACTGCGGATCTACCTGGCCACACCGCGCCTGCAGGGCCTGCTCGCGCTGAACCTTGCGATCGCTTCCGGCAGTGCGATGGTGATCGTCAACACCGTGGTGATCGTTCAATCGGGCTTCGGCCTGACACAGACTTCCACCGCAATGGCACTTGCTCTCTTCGGCGCGGGCTCGATGCTCGTGGCATTGGCGCTGCCCAAGCTGCTCGAACGGCTGCCGGAGCGGCGAGTCATGCTGAGTGGCGCAGGGCTGATCGCCGTCGGTCTTCTCGTGGGCTTTGTGGCCGCCACCCGGTATGCGGCATTGCTGCCGTTGTGGTTCGTGCTCGGCCTGGGCTACTCGCTGGCGCAGACACCGTCTGGGCGCCTGCTGCGGCGCTCTTCGCACGAAGAAGACCGGCCGGCGCTCTTTGCCGCGCAGTTCGCCTTGTCGCATGCGTGCTGGCTGATCACCTATCCGCTGGCGGGGTGGCTGGGTGCCACGGCCGGAGTGGCGATGAGCTTTGTCGCGCTAGGCCTGCTGGCGGGCGGTGCAGTATTGCTTGCGGCTTACCTTTGGCGCGAACAGGACACGGCCGAAATCTCGCACAGTCATGACGATCTGCCTCGCGACCACCCGCATCTGCAACAGGCACATTCAACCGGCAACGGTGGTGCACGGCACGCGCACGTCTACGTCATCGATGACGATCATCCGCGCTGGCCATCGTGAGAGTGAAAAATGCGACAACGCGTCACAGCACCGGCTCGCGGTGGTCAATCTGCCGTGACCACTTTGACGTAGAGCTCGACAACCACCCAACCGATCAACGCCGTAGCGCCGATGACCAACAGCACTGAAGCAGCGACTCGCTCGAGTCGCTTGAGCGTCGACCGCAAGGCCGGGCGAGGATCACCATGCAGGCGCTTCATAGAAGTGATTGTTGATCGTTTGACTGTCGATGTAAAAGCCACGCGGGACGAGATGTTTCTTGCCCGGCGGCAGCCAACAGCCCTCTGTACACCACACTACTTAGGCATCACGGAACGTTGGTCCCGTGTAAGCAACTCGCAACAAGCTGCACCGCGGCCCCGCAACACCAGTTGAACCCCCTCATGGTGCTCCCACGCGGTCGTGGCATGAATAGCGTGCCAGGTGCGGCCTAACGTCATGTTCATTGATCGGCCTAGCCTTGTCGAAGCCATCGCCACAACACGACACCGGCACCGACCCAAATCACAAGGATGAGCGCAGCACCCCAAAAACTGCGCGGCTTGCCTTCACCATGGCTCATCCATTCGTCCGTCGTGACGCGGCAATCAGCGAGGACATCCCGAGGCAGCAGTCGGATCGTCAGCCAGATCAGACCGGGCAACAAGAGCACATCGTCCAGATACCCCAGCACGGGAATGAAGTCCGGGATCAAGTCGATCGGGCTGAGAGCGTAGGCGACGACGAATGCAGCAAGCGCCTTTATGTGCCAAGGGGTTTTTGGATGCCGATAGGCGAACCACAGCGTCACCGCATCCCGCTTGACACGCCGGGCCCATTGTTGAATGCCTTGCAGAATTGACAGCGAAGTTCCTTCGGTTGATTACGGTGCACTGATGCTATCAAGCGAAGCCGCGCACCGATTTTTGGCAGGAGACCTTTTGCCACCCGCAGAGCCTACTTTTCCAGCGCAGTGATCAATGGGCAGGATCCGCGTGTGCCATTCGCGCAGCAGTCGTCAATCAAGGTCGACAAGGCCGATTCGATGCGATGCAGATCCGCCAGCTTGGCACGCACGTCGGCGAGTTTTTGCTCTCCGAGCCGGCGGGCGTCGCTGCAATGGGCGCCATCTTCCAACGTCAGCAATCCAGCGACCTCGTCGAGGCTGAAACCTAAGCTCTGCGCAGACTTCACGAATCGAACTCTCGCCACATCTTTCTGGCTGTATCGCCGGATGCTGCCATAAGGCCGGTCCGGCTGCGGCAGCAAACCTTTGCGTTGATAGAAGCGGATGGTCTCCACATTCACCCCTGCGGCCTGAGCGAACGCGCCGATGGTTAGTTGATCCATGCCGCTTGACTCCGTACTTGACTACGGAAGTATTGTGGACCTTTCGGAAGACATGAGGACAGTCGATGGAATGGATCGCACGGATGGCCGACAAGGCCGGCGCCCTGGGCAGCATTGTCTCGGCCGCGGCATGCCCAGCATGTTTCCCTGCTCTGGCAAGCCTGGGAGCTGCGGCGGGCCTTGGCATCTTCAGCGGCTACGAAGGCCTGTTTCTCACCACACTGCTGCCGTTGTTCGCGAGCGTTGCCCTGGTGGCCAATGCCGTCGGCTGGTATCGCCATCGTCAATGGCATCGCGGCTTGATGGGCATGATCGGTCCAGCGATAGTGCTCGCGGCCATGCTGCTCTTCGTCGGCCAACGGTGGACCGCCGAGTTGCTGTACGCAGGGCTGGCTTTGATGATCGGCGTATCGCTGTGGGATCTTCTGTCGCCAACGCGCAAGAGACGCGGCAAGAATGGCTGCGTGGATGGGAGGGCGCACCGATGACGCGTAGACAAAGATTGCATGGCGCAATCAGTTTCGAGTCCGTATTGACATGCCCGAGCTGCGGCCACGCGAAGCGTGAGGAGATGCCTGTGGACGCCTGCCAGTTCTTCTACGAGTGCGAGAACTGCAAGATCTTGCTTCGCCCCAAATGCGGCGACTGCTGTGTGTTCTGCTCGTTCGGCTCGGCGAAATGCCCACCAATCCAAGCGCAGCAAGACTGCTGCAGTCCCTAGCGGACGCGTGCAACCTCGCGTTTCGCAGTCCCGCCGCGTCACTCTCCGGCTTCGTGGCGAGCCAGCCGGCAATCAATGTGGGCACCTGCTGAGGAAGCACCCCTCCTCACTCGTTGCTCAGCAGGTGCGCTCACGACTATCTTTCGCCGGACGGAATGGTGCCGTCTCGCATCGCCTGAAGGGTCTCTTTTCGGACTTCATCGCGCGTCTTCCCCGGACCGCTCTTGGCGACAGGCCATGGGGCGCCATAGCGGCTCGCCCATGTCCAGAACGGATGCTTCTGAGCGGCTTCGAGTTCTGCGGTGATCTGGGCCCGAGGTTTGGCCGGCCCTGCATGCTCGGGGTGGTAAACCACACCCGCTTCAGTTGGCGCGAAGTGGGACGGTTCCGCGTAGGTCGGGGGCGCGAGAATAACTGCGCTTACGACCATGGCGAGCGCTGAACCTATACGTTCTGACGACATGACACTCTCCTTTGACCGTGTGAGTGCATGCCGGGCTAAAAAGCCATGACAGCCCGGATGCTCTCGGTAGGCCGTCGGTTGATCTCCCTGTCGTCAGTCTAGAAATCCAATCCGTCGATGGCCGCACAGGCGGATTACAAATACTTCATCTGCCGTCGAACCCGAGTCCGCAGCGATCGAAGGCGGTATCGACTTCTCATGCCGCAAGCGCTTGGACGCACCTCTTCGCGCCCTATGGAACGCAGCGCATCATCATCTTGCTGGGGTCAAAGTGAGAGGAGTCAGCATCCGGGAGACGTTGCGCGTCTTTTCAGAGAACGCGGTCCGCGGTTGCCGAAACTCGGCTTAAATTCCTCGGCTTGCTCGATAACCGCGCTCTCCAACCTCACGTGCGCGACAAAACCGCTCGACATGAAGCAACAGATTTTGAACAGACTGACTCCCCTTTGGCGCGTTGTGATGGCGAGCATCTTGCTCGCCTTGTCCGGCTGCCTCGGGTTGCCTCCGTCGCCTCCGTCGTCGCCCACTCACACACTTGCCGCCTCGGCAGACGCGCCGCTGTCCAATGTCTTAGAAGCCTCACGCGCGGCGCAAGGAGCCAGTGGCTTTCGTTTGCTGCCCTCCGGGCCGGACGCGCTACAGGCACGCCTTGAGCTTGCGCGATTGGCCACGCGGTCGTTGGACCTGCAGTACTTCATCTTTCAATCCGACGCCACGGGTCGCGAGATGATGCGGGCCTTGCGAGACGCCGCGGCGCGGGGCGTTCGGGTGCGGCTGTTGATCGACGATCTGTACACACAGGGTCAGGACGAACTGCTGGCCTGCCTGGGCGCGCACGAGCGCGTCGAGGTGCGGCTTTTCAACCCGTTCGCGTTGAGGGAGGGCGGCGTGTTCGCTCGGTTCGCGGCATCGCCATTCTTCTTTGGGCGCTTGAATCACCGGATGCACAACAAGCTGTTCGTCGCCGATGCAGCCTGGGCGATCACCGGTGGGCGCAACATCGGCGACGAATATTTCACGCGCAATGACGCGGGCAACTTCATCGACCTGGATGTGCTGGCTGCGGGAAAAGTCGTCGGTGACATGTCTCGCCAGTTCGACCTTTACTGGAACAGCGCCGCCACCGTGCCCATCGAATACGTCGCCGCACGATCGGCGCCCGCGCACGCACTGCGCGATCGCTTCGAGGCGCTGACCCAGTCTGCATCGGCTCCGGCGCTGGCTGGTGCCGATGCACCCGACGCGCTGGGCCGCTCATCGGTGGCGAAGGAGTTCACTGCCGGCCGTGTGCATCTGGCGTGGGGCGACGGGGAATCCTACGCGGACCTGCCTGGCAAGGCACTTTCCGCATCACAGACCCAGGGAAGACAGGAGCATGGCTCCAACCTCGTGAGGCTCAACGCCTTGGAGCACATCCGTGCCGCGTCAGGGGAGATATTGCTCACTTCACCCTATTTCATTCCGGGCCGAGCCGGCGTGGACCTTCTCGCCGAAGCAGTTCGCCGGGGTGTCAAGGTCAGCGTGTTGACCAACTCACTCGCTTCAACCGATCAGCCGCTCGTACACGGGGCCTATCGGCGCTACAGACCAGCGCTCCTGGCGGCCGGTGTTGCGCTGTTCGAGTTGAGCCCGCAGCGCGCCGGACGCGAAGAGCAGCGCAAGCTCTTTGGACTGTCTGTGGGGGGACTGCATACCAAATCGCTGGTGATCGACAGAAAGGAGTTGTTCGTCGGCTCGATGAATTTCGACCCCCGCTCCGATCGCATCAACACCGAAAGCGCGTTGGCGATCCATGTTGCGGAAGTCGCCGAAGACGCTGCTCGTCTGGCTGCATTGTCCAAGATGCAGGCGGCGCATCAAGTGCGGTTGTCCGAAGGACAGGCGGTCGAGTGGACGACACCGGCCGGCGGCGAGGGGCCCGTTCATCCGGACGAACCCGAGGCGAAATTCTGGCAAAAGATCTGGTTGCTGCTCACCAGCGAATTCGCGCCGGAAAGCTTGCTGTAGTGAGCCAAATGGTCGGCAATGTGCTCTGCGAGAAAGCTCATTTTTGAGCTGAGACCCACGAAGACGCGTATGGCTTCGACCAACAGCGCTTGCGCTTCGGCGCCCGGAAGACGCGGGTCTGCGCCGGGCGCTCAAAGCACTACGAGGGCACGTTCTTGCATGCTCTCAACTGGGCTTCATGGCGGGCCCGGCGCTGGCGGTTTTCGCCCGGCGTAGTCAGTGCGCGTGGACCGTGGTCCAGCGGCAGCACGAGGGGCGGCGGCGGGCAGTTCGGCGAGCCTTTGCCTGAGAGCATGTCGGCGCGGCGCTCGGCGGCAGCCACCTGCTGGGCCTTGCGCGCCTTCTCGATGACCTGGAAATCGGGTCCCGCCAAAGCGGGCAAGGCGGCACCCAAGGTCAGCGCGCTGACAAGAATGAGGAATGACTTTTTCATGATGAACTCCTGGAATTGATCGGAAGGAAACAAACGCGAGCCGTGAAGCCCGCTGTCACCGATCAATCCAGCCACCGGCAGTACAGGATGCGCACTGGCAACCGTATGTACGGGCCTCCCGCGTCGAAATACTCCCTATCCGGTACCGGCGCCACATGCGCTGGCCACGCCGGGACCTCATGTTCGCGGCATTCACCACCAACCTCGTGCAGCGATGACGCCGGAGCGCTGTAGCACAGCGCGCAGGGCATGGCATCCATCGCCACAGGCATCGTGGTCAGGTCCATGACTGCGACAGCAACACGTCCCGCCGCGCCCGGAGCGACCGCACTTGCCGTCCGCCCGTCCTCCTGCGAAACAGGCATCGACGCCTGCGCCGCCGTACCGAACAAGGCCAGGAACAGGCACAGGAGCAACGCGGCGCTGAAAGGAGTGAACCGTCGTTGCGGGCGATCAGGCCGGGCCATGACCTTTTCTCCAGAACGCGCGGCGAGGTGCGTGCCGATCGCGAGGTTCGCGCGGCCGCCGCATCAGCAGGTACGCCGCGGGAATCACGAACATCGACAGCAACGGGGCCGTGATCATCCCGCCCACCATCGGCGCGGCAATGCGCTGCATCACCTCCGAGCCCGTGCCTGTTCCCCACATGATCGGGAACAGGCCCGCCAGGATGACCGCCACCGTCATGGCCTTGGGGCGCACGCGCAGCACCGCGCCTTCGCGGATCGCGTCCAGCAGGTCCGCGGTGCTCGTCTTGCCCTCGTCGATGCGCTCGTCCCAGGCGTGCTTCAGGTACAGCAGCATGATCACGCCGAACTCCGCCGACACACCTGCCAGCGCGATGAACCCGACCGCTCCCGCGACGGACAAGTTGTAGCTCAGCAGGTAGAGCAGCCAGATCCCCCCGACCAGCGCAAAGGGCAGCGCCGCCATGATCAACAGGGCTTCGTCGAAGCGCTTGAAGGTCAGGTACAGCAGCACGAAGATGATCAGCAGCGTGAACGGCACCACCACCTTCAGCTTTGCCGTGGCGCGCTCCAGAAACTCGAACTGGCCGGACCACGACACCGCGTAGCCCGGCGGGAGCTTGATCTCCTTCGCAACCACGCGCTGCATGTCCTGCACCGCCGAACGCAGGTCCCTGCCGCGAATGTCCACGTAGACCCAGCCCGACAGCCGCGCGTTCTCGCTGCGCAACATCGGTGGCCCGTCGGTGACGCGGATGTCCGCCACGTCGGAGAGCACGAGCCGCGCGCCGCGCTCGGTGACGATCGGCAAGGAGCGCAACTGCTCCAGGGAGCCGCGGATCTCGCGCGGGTACCGCACATTGATCGGGAAACGCTGCAGCCCTTCGACCGTCTCACCGATGTTCTCGCCGCCTACCGCCGAGGCGATGACCGATTGCACGTCGGCGATGTTCATGCCGAACCGCGATGCCTCGTCGCGCTTGATGTTCACGTCCACGTACCGGCCACCGGTAAGCCGCTCGGCCAGCGCGCTCGACACGCCCGGCACATCTTTGAGCACGCGCTCGATCTCGCCGGTGATGCGGTCGATGGTGGCAAGGTCGGTGCCCGCCACCTTCACGCCGACAGGGCTCTTGATGCCTGTGGCCAGCATGTCGATGCGGTTGCGGATCGGGGGCACCCAGATGTTGGTGAGACCCGGCACCTTGACGATGCGGTCGAGTTCCTCGACCAGCTTGTCCTGCGTCATGCCGGCACGCCACTGTTCCTGCGGCTTGAACTGGATGGTGGTCTCGAACATCTCCATCGGCGCCGGATCGGTCGCTGACTCGGCGCGCCCGGCCTTGCCGTAGACGCTCGCCACTTCGGGAACCGTCTTGATCAGCCGGTCGGTCTGCTGCAGCAACTCGCCGGCCTTGCCCGCCGAGAGGCCCGGCAATGCCGACGGCATGTAGAGCAGGTCGCCCTCGTCCAGGCGCGGCATGAATTCGCCGCCGATGTGCTGCAGCGGCCAGAGACTTAGCACCAGCACGACCACGGCGCCTACCAACGTCAGTTTGGGCCAGCGCAGCACCGCGTTCAGCAGCGGCCGGTAGACCGCGATGAGCAGCCGGTTCAACGGGTTGGTCTTCTCATCGGGAATCCTGCCGCGGATCAGATAGCCCATCAGCACCGGAATCAATGTCACCGAGAGTCCTGCTGCGGCGGCCATGGCGTAGGTCTTGGTGAAGGCCAGCGGCGAGAACATCCGCCCTTCCTGGGCCTCCAGCGTGAAGACCGGGATGAACGACAAGGTGATGATGAGCAGAGAGAAAAACAGCGCTGGGCCCACCTCGGCGGCCGAATCCGCGATCACGCGCCAGTGGGTTTCCCCGCGCAGCGTCTGATCAGGGTGATCGTGCTTCCACTTCTCGATGTGCTTGTGGGCGTTTTCGATCATCACCACCGCGGCATCCACCATCGCGCCGATGGCGATGGCAATGCCACCGAGCGACATGATGTTGGCATTGACGCCTTGGTAGCGCATCACGATGAAGGCCGCGAGGATGCCGATCGGCAGCGAGACGATCGCGACGAATGCGGAGCGCAGGTGGAACAGGAAGATGAAACACACCACCGCGACGACGATGAATTCCTCGAGTAGCTTGAAGCCGAGGTTCCGCACCGCGCGTTCGATCAGGTTGGAACGGTCGTAGGTCGGCACGATTTCCACACCTTTGGGCAGGCTGGCCTGCAGGGTCTGGAGCTTTTCCTTGACGGCGGTGATGGTCTCCAGTGCGTTCTTTCCCGAGCGCATCACGATCACGCCACCGACTGCTTCGCCTTCGCCATCGAGCTCGCCGATACCGCGGCGCATCTCCGGCCCGACCTGGATGCGCGCGACGTCGCCCAAGCGCACCGACACACCAGCGTCGGTCGTCATCAGCGGAATCTTGCGGAAATCCTCCAGCCCTTGAAGGTAGCCCGAAGCGCGCACCATGTATTCCGCCTCGCCGAGTTCGAGCACCGAGCCGCCGGTTTCCTGGTTGGCTTTCTGGATCGCCTCCACCGCCTTGGTGTGCGGGATCCGGTAGGCGGCGAGCTTCTCGGGATCGAGCACGACCTGGTACTGGCGCACCATGCCACCGATCGAGGCGACTTCGGCCACGTTGGGCACGGTCTTCAGTTCGTACTTGAGGAACCAGTCCTGCAAGGCGCGCAGCTGCGAGGCGTCCTGTGTGCCGCCGCGGTCGACCAGTGCGTACTGGTAGATCCACCCCACGCCAGTGGCGTCGGGCCCGAGCGAAGCCTTGGCCGCCGCCGGCAGGCGTGACTGCACCTGGTTCAGGTATTCCAGCACCCGCGAGCGCGCCCAATAGAGATCGGTGCCGTCCTCGAACAGCACATAGACGAACGAGTCCCCGAAGAAGGAATAGCCGCGGACCGTCTTCGCGCCCGGCACCGACAGCATGGTGGTGGTCAGCGGGTAGGTGATCTGGTTCTCGACAATGCGCGGTGCCTGGCCGGGATAGGTCGTGCGGATGATGACCTGGACGTCCGAGAGATCGGGCAGCGCGTCGAGCGGCGTGCGCAGAACGGAATACACGCCCCAGGCGCTGACCATCAGCGTCGCCAGCAGTACCAGGAAGCGGTTGGCGATGGACCACCGAATGAGCTTGGCGATCATGGCTTGCTTCCCGGGGGCGCGGGCGCAGTTGGCGTCGCGACTGGAGGGGCCTTGGGATTCGCAGCGGCGCTTGCCGCGGAAGCCGCTGCCATGGGCGTCACCCGGGTGAGCTGCGGAAGATCGTCCGTGTCGATGAAGAACTCGAAGCTCGCGCGGTCGCCGGGCTTCAGGGTGCCTGGAGCGCCGCCGGACGGCAGCTTGAACTCCATGGTCATTGCGCCCCACTTCATGGTCGGAATCGGACCGTGCGAGAAGGTCATCGCGTCCTTGGTGATGCTTTCCACTTTGCCTTCGCCCACGTGACTTGGCGCCCCTGCAGCCGGCGTGGCAGGAGCGGCCGTCGCCGCAGGCGTCGCTGTGCTGGGTGCGGCGTTCAGGCGCGCCTCGACACCCTTGAGGCTGGCCTCCGAGTCGATCAGGAACTGCGAGGACACCACGACACGCTGGCCTGCCTGCAACCCGCGCCTGATCTCGGTCTGGCCACCGGTTTCGAGGCCGATCTCGACGTCGACCGGCCGGAACCGGCCGTTGTCCTCCGCCAGCAGGACAACCGCGCGCTTGCCCGTCTGGATGACGGCTTCGGTCGGGATCAGCAGCGCCTTGTCGGCGCGCATGTCCGTGAACTGCATCGACACGAACATGCCGGGCACCAGCCTGCCGGTCGGATTGGCCAGCTCCAGCCGTGCCTTCAGGGTGCGCGTCGCCGGATTCACATCGGGAAGAATGGCCTGCACCTTGCCCTCGAAGGTCTCGCCGGGCGCGGCAGGCGTTCGGGCCTGCACCGGGGCGCCCAGTCGCACCAGGGTCGACTGGCTCTCGGGCACTTCGGCATTGGCCCAGACAGTGGCCAGGCCGTTGATGCGAAACAGCGTGGTGCCGGCGCTCACCGTCATGCCTTCGCGCGCGGCCAGCTCCGTGACGACACCGCCGATAGGCGCGACCAATGTGATGCGCGGTTGCGTGCGGCCGCTGCGGGCGACGAGTTCGATCTGCCCCTCGTTCATGCCGACCTGGCGCATGCGTTGGCGCGCGCCGTCGACCAGCGAGGCCAGATCGGTGCCGCGCATGCGCTGCACTGACAGGAACTCCTCCTGTGCCGCGATCCATTCTGGGACATAGAGCTCGGCCAGTGGCTGGCCTTTTTTCACGGGATCGAGCGTGGCGCGCACGTTCAGGCGCTCGACATACCCGGTTGCCCGGGCCTGCACGATGACCTGGTCGCGCTCGTTGAAGGCGATGCTGCCGACCGTGGTCACTTGCGGCGACACGGTGCCTTCGGAAACCAGAGCGGTTCGCACGCCCAGGTTCTGTTGCACGCGCGCACTCACCGTCACGTTGTTCTGATCGCCGTCACCGCCTGCGTAGACAGGCGACATCATCATGTCCATGAAGGGCGACTTGGCCGGCCTGTCGAACTTGTTTCCCGGCACCATGGGGTCGTGGTAGTAGAGGATCTTCTTGCCGTTGGTTGGGTCGTTGTCGCCGGCCTTGAGGCCTGCGGCGATGTGGCGCCGCGTCGCGTCTTCGCCGGTTTCGTTGGGGGAGGCTGCAGGAGTAGCCGTTGCGCTCGCTGAGGGTGCTGCCATTGCCGACTTGCCCTCGGAGGTGGCGGACGAGGAGCCCAAGCTCCTGCCGCGCTGTACCCCGAAGGTGTAGGCACCGAAGGCTGCTGCGGCAAGGACTGCGGTCGCGATCAGTCCCAGGAATAGAGGTCTTGTTTTCATTTATGTGGCTCCTTGGTCTCACTCATGGCTGCAGACGGGCCGGCGTTGA
Source organism: Variovorax sp. GW531-E2 (assembly GCF_059423125.1). Taxonomy (NCBI): domain Bacteria; kingdom Pseudomonadati; phylum Pseudomonadota; class Betaproteobacteria; order Burkholderiales; family Comamonadaceae; genus Variovorax; species Variovorax sp. GW531-E2. The sequence continues at coordinate 73,325 of NZ_JBWKXQ010000010.1, forward strand.
GCGCTGGATGGGTGGCGGGAATCAGGAATTCGAGCTGAGCCCAGAGCGCAGCGGTCTCCATCTCGAGGCGAAGGCGTTCCAGGCGCGTGTCGATCTCCATGCGTCGTGTCTCGAGTGCGGCGCTCAAAGTGCCAGCGCCGCCGCGATAGGCAGCCAGCACCGCCTGCGTGCGTTCGGCGGCGAGCGGGACGAGCGAGCTGTCGTACAGGGCGAGGCGCTTGCGATTGCTCTGCCACTGCTGCAACCACGAGAGCGCTTCGGCGGCACTCTCTCGCGTCGCTTCCTCGCGCTGGGCCTGCAGCTGCTCGACCGCCGCCAGCTTGGCCGCGAGCCCCCGATCCTGGCGATTCTTCTGGTCCAACTGCAGCGGGATCGACAGGTTCAGCGACACCATGTTCGAGTAGGCCGCCCCTCGCTGGCTGTACATCAGCTCGACACTCCAGTCGGAGCGCTTGTTGCTCTGCGCGATGTCGGCTTCCGCGCGCGCCACAGCTTCTTGCCGAGCCATCAACGCGATCTGCGGATGTTCACCGATCTGGGCCTCCAGATTGCGGGCGTCCAGGTGCACGGAGCCCAGCTCCGGGAGCACCATCGAGGGCTGGGGGGTGCCCGGCCCGACCCAGCGCGCCAGACGCGTCTGGGCCGTGGCGATCTGGCGCTCCTGCGCAAGGATGCGGTCGTCCAGTTGCGCCAGCGCGGAGCGCGCCGTGAACACATCGGCCTGCGTGCCGCGGCCACCGCGGTAGGCGGCGTCGGCGCCCTCGATCTGCAGGTTCAGCTCGGCGCGTTGGGTTTGCAGCAGTTCCCGCATCCGCCCTTGGTAGTAGCGATCAAGCCAGGCGGTCGCGGTGTCGCGCCGCAGGTTGGCCAAGGCCACGGCGCGGCCCGCTTCGGCGACCTCCGCTTCGCGGTCAAAGCGCGCCGCGCGGGCCTGGCGCTTGTCGGAGCGGGTGAATTCCTGCATCACGCCGATCGAACGCATCGTCATGAAGTCGCGCGTGAGGCTGAAGCGGTCGCTTCCGTTGACGGGCAGATTGCTGATGCCGGCCTTGAGCACGGGATCGGGCAGTTGCCCAGCGGCCACTGCCATGGCGCGTGCGGCGCCGGCGGCCGCGTCCTGCGCGACGAGCTGCCGCGAGCGCTCCTCGGCGAGCCGCAGCGCCGCGTCGAAGGTCAGCGTCTGTTGTGCGCGGGCGTTCAGGCCGATGGTGCTGGCGCACAGCGCCAGCGCTACCGCCAGAAGGCGAACGGGGCGGCGTGCGGATCGCACGATTGGTGCAGCCGGAAAAGGAATGGGGAACATGGAATCTCCTGACGAACCTGCGAGTAGGTTGCCGGGCCGCACCAGCGCGCCGAGCACAGTTCGACGAACACGGCAAGGCACGACCGATGCACCGTAGCGGCCCACAACGGGCCGTCGGCACCATGTCGGTCAGGAGATCAAGTTCGGTAGACGCAGTGCAGGATGGCGTGCGGCGGAGATGCCGCAACCAGTGCACTCAAGGAAGCCGCCGCAGGGCGCGGCGGGGATGCCGTCTCAGGCACCCAGGGGGTCATGGGATAGAGGGCCGACAGCAATACCGCGGGGACAATCAGTGTGGACGCATGGTCGCTTTGCTGGCCGTACTTGCAGTGCTCGGCGCACAGGTTGCTTGAAGCCGTGTCCGTCGCGCCGACCATGTCAGCACAGGGCGATCCTTGCATGGCCGAGTCACGGGCGTCGTCTGTTGCAGCGACAGCATCTTGCGCCATCGACATCCCGGCGGACGAACCACCCGCCTGCCCCGCGGAGAGCGCGGGGCAGGCGTAAGCGGCAATCGCCAACTGCGAGAACAGCAGCAGGCCGATCAGTCCGCGGGCCACCATCCGCACGAGTCCGCGTGTCATCGCTGCACCTGCGGCAATACCGATACGACAACACTTCCGACGCGAGGTGCGCCGGTGAGTCGTGTTCGGAGGTTTGCAGTGAAGAGCATGGGAGGATCCGTGGAACGCTGCAGATGGATCAGTGCTTGGGAAGTGGTTCCACGAATTCTAGGCCTGTTGCTCAGGAAGCGGGGCAAGCCGCAGCGACACACGCGGCTTGCTCTGGACGATAGCACCCTGATTGGCGCTCAGTGGCCTGTGGTCGCCCCACGGCCAGCTTGCTCAGCGGCGCACGGTTGCTGGCGTGTCCAGCAGTTGGCCCTGCTGGGTCAGGCGTTGCACCGGCGTGCCGAACTCCGGCTGCTCACCGCGCAAGCGCGCGTACTCGGCAGCCGCTTGTCTATACGCAGGGCGAGTCGTATCCGCACCCGCTTCACCGTTGGTGGCTGCGGCCAGGCCCGAGCGCATCCAGGCCAGCGTGTCCGCCTGGACCGTCGCACGGGAGTTGGAAGACACGCTCACGACGGCGCGTGGATTGCCTTCGGGGTAGCCTTGGTCCACCGAGCTCTGCAGCCAGCGCTGCGTATCCGCGGCCACAGCGTCACGGCTGGTGCTCGACGTCAGCGGCGCCGGGCGGGGATCGCCTTCGGCATAGTTGCCGGCCAGTGCGGGTCCGGCGATCGCGCCGAGCAGTGCGGCGAGGGTCAGGGAGGTCTTGAGAGAAGTCTTCATGATCGGTCCTTTGGCAGTGGAAGGGTTGGCATCTGCGGAAATGAACAGCGCTGTGGCTTGTCTCTTTCCGATGCATCAACTTTAGGCCGCGGGTCCGCGAGTTTCCGCACGCGCAGATTACAGCTTTGTCATCTGCACGCCCGTGCTCGACCGAACTCACGAACGAATCAGCTTTTATCTGACAGACGTCACTCGCCAGCGGCCAATCATTCGAGCAATAAATCGGGTCGGCCCCTCGACCAGATCACCAAGGCCGCTGCTGCATGTCCTGCATTCGGGTTTTGCTCCTTTGGGCACTCATACTTGCCGTACCTTTCCAAGGGTACGCAGCAGTGACCATGGCGTTCTGTGGCGCCGAGCACGAGGGGACTGCAGCGGCGCTGCAAGCAGATCCGCACCAGCACTCGAAGGCCTCGATGCCAGATTCCGTCGATTCGCACGACATGGACGCTGAGGACATGGCGCACCATGACGCCGATTCAGGCACTGCCCACAAATGCGGAAACTGCGGGGCCTGCCATGCGGTGGCCTTGATGCCCAATACCTCTATCGTCCGCGTCCAATATCTGCCGGCAGCGGATTTGGCAGAGCCTCGCTTCCTGCCCACCGCCTTCTTCCCACCCCTCCTCGAACGCCCGCCTCGGGCCTGAAGTGCCTGTTCGCCTTCGACCTCGCGGTCTGAGGCTGAGCGCTTCGCATCGCCGGTAGTCGCCTTCCCGTTCTCGGGCAGTCGCGACGCATTCCCGCCATGAATCTTCGAGGATCACATGCTCTATTCATCGAATCTCACCAAGACCGGGTCCACGCGCGTGGGTACTCCTTCAAGCGGAATCCCCTGCCAACGAAGACCTGGCATCAGGCCTCGCCGTTCGCGGCTCTCAGCGAAGCCGAGTGATCTTCGTGCCGCGGCTGGAGTCGGCGGAAATGAACCAAGGGAGGACGCACCATGAAGCCACAACAAAGCGGCATCGATCGCCGCAAATTCTTGATGGATCTGGGCTCTCGCAGCGTGATCGGAGGATTGGCACTGCCGCCTTCGCTGACTTGGGCTGCCGCTGCTGCGCCTAACAAACCCACGGAACTGCACGGGACTGAATTTGACCTTGAGATTGCAGAGACACCCGTCAACCTGACAGGACAGGCACGTATTGCGACAACGGTCAACGGTCAGATCCCGGCGCCGACGCTCAGATGGCGCGAAGGCGACACGGTCACACTGCGCGTGACCAATCGACTACCGGTCGCTAGTTCGATCCATTGGCACGGCATCCTGGTTCCTGCGGAAATGGATGGCGTGCCGGGCTTGAGCTTCAACGGTATCGCGCCCGGCGAAACCTTCGTCTATCGCTTTCCGGTCAAGCAGACCGGCACCTACTGGTATCACAGCCATTCCCGATTCCAGGAGCAAACGGGCCTGTACGGGCCTATCGTGATCGACGCCCGAGATGGCACTCGCTTCAGAACAGACCGCGAGCATGTGGTGCTGCTTTCGGACTGGACGGATGGCGTACCGGAAGAACTCTTCAGGAAGCTGAAGGTCATGAGCGGATTCTTCAACTTCAACCAACCCACGCTTGGCGACTTCAAGCGAGACATCGCCGAGATGGGTCTTCAAGGGGCGCTAGAGAAGCGAAAGATGTGGAATCGCATGCGCATGGTCCCGACCGACCTCGCGGATCTCACCGGTACGACCCAACTGCGCAGCGCTGCACGCTACCTTCTCAACGGCAAGACTGCCGATGACAACTGGACCGGCATCTTCAAACCTCGCGAGAAGGTGCGGCTGCGGTTCATCAACGGATCAGCCACGACCATCTTCGACGTTCGCATGCCGGGGCTGAAGATGAGCGTGGTCTCCGCAGACGGTCAGGACGTTCATCCCGTGACAGTGGATGAGTTTCGGATCTCTGTTGCCGAAACATATGACGTGATCGTTGAGCCCTCCGACGACAAGGCCTACACCCTCTTCGCGCAATCGATCGACAGGACCAATTTTGTGCGCGGCACGCTTGCGCCTCGCGTCGGAATGCAGGCCCCTGTCCCCGAGGTGGACAAGCCTGGTTGGCTGACGATGACCGACATGATGGGCGCCATGGGGTCGATGGATTCGGCCAAGGGCCAAGGCGGGATGGCCGGCATGCAGGAGATGGGGGATATGCAGGGCATGGACCACTCAAGCATGGCGGGAATGAAGATGGGTGGCGACGGCAAACCTGCAATGAAGCCACCCCGCGTGCGCCACGCCCGTACAGAGTACGGTCCGGGCGTGGACATGCACGTGGATATGCCGCGAACGAATCTTGAAGACCCGGGTATCAACCTTCGCGGCAACGGTCGGCGGGTATTGACCTATGCCGACCTTCACACGATCGGAGGACCGATTGATAGCCGGGAGCCCGGCCGCGACATCGAACTTCATCTCACCGGCAACATGGAGCGGTTCATGTGGTCGTTCGATGGGCAGAAGTTTTCCGAATCGAAGCCTGTGCACTTCCGTTTCGGCGAGCGGCTTCGATTGGTTCTTGTCAACGACACGATGATGAATCACCCGATTCATCTGCATGGAATGTGGGGCGAACTGGAATCTCCCACTGGCGAGTTTCTGGCTCGCAAGCACACGATCAATGTCCAGCCCGCTCAGCGCGTGACCTACCGTGTGACCGCGGACGCCATGGGGCGATGGGCTTATCACTGTCATCTGCTGTACCACATGGAAGCAGGCATGTTTCGCGAGGTGCACGTGTCATGAACCAGCTTCAGATCAAACTCATGCGCAGCAGCATGGCTGTTGCAATCGCATCGTCGTTTCTCTGTTTCACCGTTTCTGCAATTGCACAAAGCGATACGTCCAATCGCATGGACGACATGCCTGGGATGGGGGCGAACATGTCCGATCCCAAGGCAAAGGAAGGTTCATCCAACAAGGCTGCGCCGACGACACCGTCAAAAGAGCGCACCAAGAAGAAAGAGCCTCAATCCACCGCAGCGCCGATGGATCATGGACAGATGCAGGACATGCCCGGAATGAAGGGCGGCGGCTCCGACATGAAGGACATGCCCGGAATGAAGGGCGGCGGCTCCGACATGAAGGATATGCCCGGAATGAAGGGCGGCGGCTCCGACATGAAGGATATGCCCGGAATGAACATGGGGTCCACAAGCATGGGTTCCATGCAAGGCGGCAGCCCACCCCCCGATGCTCGTGACTCCGACGCTTATGCGGAGGGAATTCCGAAAATGGCCATGCCCGGGATGGACATGGCGGATGACGAGCGCTACGGGCAGGTGCTCGTCAACGAGTTGGAGTATGCAAAAGGTCGGGATGCCCGAGGCCAGAACCTCAACGTCGAGGCCTGGTACGGGGGCGACTACAACAAGCTTTGGATCAAAGCTGAGGGAGAGCGCCGTGCAGGCCGCCTTGATGCCTTCCGCACGGAAGCGCTCTGGGATCATGCCATCGCGACGTTCTGGAGCACGCAGCTGGGTGTGCGGCACGACAACGGCGGCGGAGGCCGCTCGCGCAGCTGGCTGGCGTTCGGTGTGCAAGGACTAGCTCCGTACTGGTTCGAGACCGAGGCGACTGCGTACGTGGGGTCAGGCGGAGCCCTCGCGGCGCGCCTCGAACTGCGCTATGAGTTGCTTCTGACCCAGAAATGGATTCTCCAGCCGAAGCTTGAGGCCAACTTCTATGGCAAGAACGATCCCCAGCGTGGCATCGGCTCCGGACTGTCCGACTTGGAGCTGGGGCTGCGTCTGCGCTACGAGGTGACAAGACAGTTCGCCCCCTACATCGGAGTGACCTGGACGAAGAAGTTCGGCAATACAGCGGCTTATGCAAGACAAGCAGGCGAACGCGTTCGAGACACGCAAATCGTGGCCGGCGTGAGGTTCTGGTTTTGACTGGAGCAAACCATGCCGAAACTGATAACAGCGATTCTTGTCGGGCTGGCTGTTGCCACCTTGATTGCCGTTGCAGGGCTTGCGGGGGTGGGGTGGGCAGGCAGCTACAACGTCGCCGCGGATGAGCCGCACTCGCGGCTCGTCGCCTCCGCCTTGACCTCAATTCGTGAGCGCTCCATCACTGCGCGCGCGCGAGGAATCATCGTGCCCGACCTCAGCGCACCGCAGATGGTGGCGGCCGGCGCTAAACAGTACGCGCAGATGTGCGTTCAATGCCACTTGGCGCCCGGCAAGGATGACTCCGATCTGCGCAGGGGCCTGAATCCGCAGCCACCCAACCTGTATTTGCATGGCGCTCATGATCCTGCGAGAGCGTTCTGGACGATCAAGCACGGCGTCAAGATGACAGGCATGCCAGCCTGGGGAAGCACGCATGACGACCAGGCCCTCTGGTCGATGGTGGCTTTCTTGCGGCGGCTGCCAGAGCTTTCTCCAGCAGAGTTCGAGCGACTCTCTGAGCAGTCACCGTCCCCTCACCAGGAGGCGCAATGACTTGGCTCACGCGTGAAGGCGCTGGCGCGCCCACCGCATCCACTGCTCCATGGCGCGCGACGCTCGGCGCTTGCCCTGCTGCGGAAGGTCGAAGTAGCAGGAATGAGCGAAGCCGCCAGTGCTGCGCCGAGAAAGGAGAACCTTGTATGCGTCCTCCCTGAACCTCGAAGCTCACGCGATTGTTTTCCGGCAATCGCGGGCGCGAGCGGACTACGCGACTGAATTGCTCGCGGACGGCTTTCGCAAAAACTCCATCCAGGTGTCGACTCCCCAGAAAGCTCGAAGGAGCGACAGATGTTTCATTTGCCGCAATGTTGGCAACGACTACCGGAGATTTTCATGTCAAACCAGAACCCATCCCCTCATGGCAAGCACTCGATTCTGAAAGGAACGCTCATCGGATTCGGCACCGCCATTCTGCTTTCGGGCACTGCCTATGCGCAAGACCATACGTCCGAAGCTGTTCCGCAAACGAACACGAAGCCACAGGTGGCCGCCGAAGCCAAGAAGGACACGAAGCCGATGGGGACCAAGCCGATCAAGGATGGCAGCACTGCCGAGGGCCAAGGATCAGGTGTGAAGAAGACGACCAAGCCAGAGGCAGCGGGCCAAGGAAAAGCGGCGGCTCGCGAGGCACGCCCGCACAAGGACCCTGGTCAGGGCGGCACACCGAAATAGCCACGATCCAACTGCATGCGGCCAGGTCGCAGTTGCGAAGGATGCGAGGACCGACCGCACATTCCCGGGCCGTTGAGTTTCGGCGGCCCATTTTTGTAGCCGGGTCACCGGCGTTCACTTCGAAGGAGTTCCAAATGTCACATGAGACCTATGCCGCCTGCATCGAAGCCTGCAACGGCTGTGCTATAGCCTGCAATCATTGCGCGTCGTCCTGTCTGAAAGAAGATAACGTCAAGATGATGGCAAGGTGCATCGCGCTTGACTTGGACTGCGCTGCCGCCTGCCATTTCGCTGCGGCCGCCATGGCCCGAGGCAGCGAACTTGCCAAGGAGATATGCGCACTCTGCGCGGATATATGCGACGCATGCGGCGAAGAGTGCGCGAAGCACAAGGAAGAACACTGCAAGGCTTGCGCCAGAGCCTGCAAGGAATGTGCCGCTGCTTGCAGAGCGATGTCGCAATGAAGGGGTGTGGCTGGCTGAGTCATGCAGGAGCCTTCCCGCAGGATTCAGTCGGTTCGATGCCCGCTTCATTGCTGCGGCACGGAAGGGGGGCGCCGTCCGCCACTCGGGAAGCCCGGAGACCAGGTCGGCGCGCCCCATGGTCTTTGAAAGCGCTCGCCAACAATGGCCTCAATCCGGATCACAGCAAGTGAGAGATCTCGTTCAACGGCCTCAGGCCCGAGCCGAACCGTCCGATCGCTTCACGATGCGTCCCGAGCTCGCTATAGGGCAGATATCGGATGCCGAGTTCGGCGACGCGCGAGAACGCCGGGCGGCGCAGCTGGAGCCGGACATCCTCGCGACGCGCATCGGGCGCCACCAGGAACATCGAAACGCCGGTGCCCAGCGCAGTGCCCAGTGCGAGGTCCAGCATTCGCACGATGCCCGAGTAAATGGAAGTCGAGTGCTCCACCTCGAAGGCTGCAGCGATTTTCGAACCGTCTGGCTCTACCCAGATGACGTCGATCAGGCGTACCGAGTCCAGGCCTGGCTGGGCGCCCGCGGGTAATTGCGTCAAGCAACCGTCGCCGAGCCGCCCCCCCGCGTACCCGCGTCCCTGGTCGTTCGAGGCGATCCAGACGCCGAAGCCGAGCGACTTGCCCAGATCGCGCAGCCATCCCTGGATTTGCGTGTGGGTTGCCTCGCTCTCGCGGTCCGCGGCCCAGCGCTTGTGAGCGGCCGCTGAATCTTCACGGACCTTCTCGAGGTCGGCCTCCCAGCCCTGAACGGCCGCGACGTCGTCGCTGCGCGGCGGCGCCGTGTACCGGCCCGAGCCGATGTCGAAGAGCAATCCGGCAAGCGCCCCCATGTCGTTGGACAACTGTTGACGGTGCTGTGTGTTCAGCCGGATGCAGCCCTCGCGCATGGATAGGTAGTGGTCCCACTTGCCGAGCTTGACGTTGCTGCCCGTGACGGCGTTGTAGCCTTTCACGATCGCGGTGTTGAACGGCATCACGATCGTGGGATGGACGAAGTACAGCAGGTTCGCCACGGCTGGCCCGAGGCCCTTGATCCGGTGCGCGTCGATGCGGCGGATGGCCTCGACCACCTCCTCGGCGTTGTCGCAGCAGTCGCAGGCATGCAGCAGTCGGGCGAAGGCTTGCTGATTGGCCGCGTTCTCGTAGATGTCGGGGATCCGCAGCTTGGGCTTCCAGAGAAACGCGTGGTCGGCGCCCTTGAAGATCTGGCGTTGCTCCGCCACCGACGCGACGACGGTTTCGAGCGAGGAGCCGCGAAACGCGCTGCCGAAGGTCCCTGCATCGATGTCCTTGACCACCTGGGCCAGACCCCGTCGGATGGAGCGGAAATTCTTCAGCCGCTCGTCCCACAGAAACCACGCGTTGTAGGTGCTCAATGAATCGGACTTCCAGTGACCGATGAGAACTTCAAGACCAAGGGACATGGGCGTGGAGGAGCGAAATGCGCAAGGCGCGACACCGTCAATTGAAGCACGGCCCGATCCGGTCAGGTCAGCGTTTCTCGCGGGATTCTCCGGCAGCCGTGTCGCAGCCTAATCCCGCAATGGGGTCTCATGAGGGCACAGGCGGCCCTGGTTCAGTGAAGCGCGCCGCATGCCGGGCAGCGCACATCAACTTTCTGGCGCTATCGAAAAGCCGATCTCGGTGACACCCGAGCGGGATGTAGCGCGGGTCTGGCCGCCATGCATTCGTGCGATGGCAGCCACGATCGCCAAGCCGAGCCCGTGATGTTCCGATGAATCGGTGCGGGACCGCTCTGCCCGGAAGAACCGCTTGAAAAGATTGGGCAACACCTCGGCGGCGACCGGTTCACCGCGATTGGCAACCTTGATCCAGATCCCGTCGGGCTGGGTGTCGATCACCACCGCGATCGTGGAGCCGGGCGTCGCATAGCGGCTCGCGTTGCTCAATAGATTCGACAGCGCACGGCGCACCAGCCCGGCATCAATCCCGATGCGCGCGTCGCCGCTCACATGCACCTTCAAACCTGCGTCTTCCAACGTGGCTTCGTGAAAATCCAGCACCGTTCGCACCTGGTCGGCCAGACTGACCGGCGCGGATCGGCGCGCCACCGTACCGCGGTCCGCCTTCGACAGGAAGAGCATGTCGATCACGATCGCGGAGACCCGTCTCGCTTCTTCCAGCGCCGACAGCAAGGCGTCTCGCAGTTCCTCGATCGATCGCGGCCGGGCCAACTCGACTTCGACCATCCCGATCAGGTTGGCCAGCGGCGTGCGCAGTTCATGCGCCACATCCGCGTTGAAGGATTCCAGCTGCTGATAGGCCTGTTCGGCGCGATCGAGCACCGCATTGAACTGCGCCACCCACGGCGTGATCTCGGAGGCATACGGGGCGGGATCGATGCGTCGCCCCGGATGCTCTGGCCCGGTCGCGGCAGTCTGCTGAACGAGCTTCTTCAATGGCTGCATCCCCCGACGCACCAGCAAGGCGCCGGTCAGCGAGATGACTGCCGAGCCGAGGACGACCGCCCCGACGAGCGTCCAAGCCAGCCGAGCCAGAATCTTGGCGTCCTCCCGGACATCGATGCCAAGCTGTAGTTGCATCGCAGCGCCGCCTGACGGCATCGCTTGCTCCTGCATGGGCATCCAAATCCAACGACCCGAGGTCCGAGCCGGCGTGGACGAATAGACGATCTCATTGCCACGGCGCAACACCAGGCTGATCTCAGCATGGGTCGAGAAGAAGTCGTCCAGCTTGTGGCGCAGTCCGTCGCGACCTGGGTCATCGCGAGATTCCTGGATCAGGTGCTTGATCAGTTCGGACTGGCGCTCGAATTCGCTGGCCTGCTTGACCTGGAAGCTCCACGCGGTGACGGCATAGATCGCCAGACACACCAGACTCAGACCGATCAAGGCCTGGGCTGCAAACCAGCGCGACAGTGCGGTCTGGATGGACCCAGTGCCCTGCGCGCGCCGCTGCGGCGGCACTGCCACGGTGTCGGTGGCCGGTCTCAGCTCTTGCGCCTCGGTCTTGGCAGCGCTCACGGGATGCCGCCTTGCCGGCTCTCCAGCACATATCCCATGCCGCGTACCGTGTGCAGCAGCTTCTCCTCGAAAGGATCGTCGATCTTGCTGCGCAGCCGCCGGATGGCCACTTCCACGATGTTGGTGTCGCTGTCGAAATTGATGTCCCACACCTGCTCGGCCAACTGGGTGCGCGACAGCACGTTGCCCTGGCGGCGCATGAGCAAGGTCAACAGTGCGAACTCCTTGGCCGTGAGGTCAAGCCGTTGCCCGTTGCGGGAGGCCCTGCGTGCGACCACGTCGAGGTGCAGGTCCTTCAACGCGTAGTTGGACACCTCATGCAACTTGCCGCGGCGCAGCAGTGCCTGGATCCGGGCGAGCAGCTCCGAGAACGCGAAGGGCTTGGCAAGGTAGTCGTCCGCACCGCTTTGAAGTCCGCGCACGCGGTCCGCCACTTCGTCGCGCGCCGTGAGCATCAGCACCGGCATGGATTTGATCTTGCGCACGGCCTCCAGCACGGCGAATCCGTCGATTCCCGGCAGCATCACGTCGAGTACCACCAAGTCGTAGTCGCCGTCGAGCGCCAGGGCGCGGCCCTCGAGACCAGAGCGCGCCAAGTCCACCACGAAGCCGCTCTCAGTAAGGCCTTTGACAAGGTAGTCGCCGAGCTTGTGCTCGTCTTCAATGACCAGTATGCGCATTGCCAAATGCTACGGCGTGGGGTCACACGTGTGGATTACTTCTTTGTAATCCACGTGGCGGGTGATTGGCGGACTGGCTTCCTAGAGTCATTGCATGCCAGCCAGTTGACTGGCATCGCCGGCTCGGTGGTCGTGCCGACGCGTTCAGTGCAGCTCGCGAAGTCGAGCAATTCGTTGAAGGAGACCTATCATGAAGAACCGTCAGATCCTCTCGCTCGCACTTGCCGTTGGCGCAGGCGCTGCATTTGTTGCGCCGTTTGCAGCCTACGCGGAAGGCCCGTCCCACTTTGCGCCCAACGAAGCCGGCGTGGTCTATCACCCAGGTGAAGCGGGGCAGGCCAAATCCCAGGCCCAGGTATCCGCTGAACTCGCGGACGCGCAGAAAACCCCTGCCGGGGCCAGCATGCTGCGCTGGGGGTCGATGAGTACGCCCAAGGTCGGAGCCGCCAAGTCGCGCGCCGAAGTGGTGGCCGAACTGGAAGCCGCGCAGAAGCAACCCAACTGGGATGCCGCAGCAAGGCTCGGTGCGCCCTTGCCAGCGCCCAGAGGTGATGCGAGCAAGGCCCGCGCACAAGCGCAGCCCTGAGGGTTGTGCACGAAACTGGATGTCCATACAGGCCACCTGACACACTGCTCCATTTAGAATTCGCCGCATGCACCGGGTTCGCCTGTTCATCCTTTGGATCATGATGTTCGCCGTGCCCTTCCAGGGGTACGCGGCGGCAGCCATGGTCTTTTGCGGACCTGGTCACGCCGGTGCGGCGGCCGAAGTGTCGCTCGCACAGCCCGGCGCACACGACCATGCCCGCCACGCTCATGCGGATGGGCACGGCGAACACGAGCACAAGGCGGATCAGGCCGCCAAGCCTCCCGTTAAGGACAGCACCGCCAAGACGGCGAGTGCCGAGCCTGATGCGATGCACAAGTGCGGCACCTGCGGCGCGTGCCATGCCACGGCGCTGACCAGCACGATGGACGTGGCCGTCTTCCACGACCTTCCCAAAGCCGACCTGGCGGAGCCTGCCATCACGGTGGCCACGCTCGCTCCGCGCGTTCTCGACAAACCTCCTCGCGTTTAACGCGTTCGTGCGCCTGTGACGCTCGTCACGGGCCGCCGCGAACGCTCATGCATCGCCTGCGTCATGCCTTTTCGGGCAGCTCTGACGTACTCCGTTCATGAACTTGCGAGGACTCCATGTTCCATTCATCGCCGACCCGTTGGTTGGCAGCTTTTCCCGCCCTGGCTGCGTTCGCCGCTTTAGGGGCCCTGAGTGCCACTGTTGCGGTGGCTCAGCCCGCGCCCGCGAAGTCTGCTGAGGCCGCAGCGCCCACCGTCCTGACCTTTCGGTCCGCGCTCGAGGGCTACCAGCCCTTCGCCGACGAAAAGCCCATTCCCTGGAAAGAAGCCAACGAGACGGTCTACCGCCGCGGTGGCTGGCAGGCTTACGCCAAGGAAGCCTCAGGCTCTGGCGCGGGCGAGGCCGATTCGCCCAAGGGCGCAGCTACCGCGCCAGCCGCGCAGCCAGGCCATTCGATGCCCATGCCTGCGAAGAAGGAGAAGCCATGAAGCGCGTCCTTCGTTTGACAGCCATTGCCGTTGCGACGGCAGTCCTCGCCGGATGCGCCTCCGTCAGCATCGACGACGCCCTGAGCGACACGAATACCAATGCCCAGCAGTTCACTGGCGGAAAACTCGAACTCAGCCGGACCCAGGAGCAGCGCGACCGCCGCGCAGCGCTGTCACAGGAACTGCTCGCCAAACCGCTGTCGCAGAGTGACGCGGTGCAGCTTGCGCTGGCCAACAGCCCATCTGTCCAGGCCCTGATCGCCCAGAGCTGGGGCGACATCGCCGCGACCAACCAGAGCAGCAGGCTACCGAACCCGATCCTCTCGTTCGCACGAACCCGCCTGAACAGCGAGCTCGAGCTTGAGCGCCTGTTGTCGTTCGGGCTGGTGGATCTCATCCTGTTGCCACAACGCCTGTCGATCTCCAGGAGCCAGGCGGCCCAAGCCAAAGTCCAACTGACCGGCGCCGTGGTCGACCAGGTCACGCAGGTAAAACAGGCTTGGGTCCGCGCGGTCGCAGCACAGCAGTCGCTGAAGTATGCCGAGCAGGTCAACAAGTCGGCTCAGGCCAGCGCCGAACTCGCGCGCCGGATGCAGCTCATCGGGAATTTCTCCAAGCTACAGCGTGCACGCCAACAGGTTTTCTACGCCGACGCGACGACCCAGCTCGCCTCGGCACAGCACGCCACCACCGCTGCGCGCGAAGAGTTGGTTCGTGTCCTGGGGTTGAACGATGAGCAGGCCACCAAACTGACCTTGCCCGAACGTTTGCCAGACCTGCCCAAGGCCCCTCGCGAAGCGAAGGAAGTCGCGGCAACCGCGACCGAACAGCGACTGGATGTCCAGCTGGCACGCGCCCAACTGGATGTCGCGGGCAAATCGCAAGGCATCAACCTGCTGTCCACCTTCATCGACGTCGAGGTGGGCGGTCGGCGTGACACCGTGTTCGACAACGCGGAAAACACAAAGAGCACCCGCCGGGGCTTCGAGCTCGACATCCGCCTACCTCTGTTCGACTGGGGATCGGCGCAGCGCGACATGTTGAACGCGCAGTCGCTGGCCGCGGCCAACCGCTACGACGCCACCGTGCGCGGCGCCTCTTCGCAGTTGCGTGAGGGGTACTCGGCCTACCGCACGGCCTACGACATCGCGCGGCACTACCGCGACGAAATCGTCCCGCTGCGCCAGGCCATGGCCGACGAGAACGTGCTTCGCTACAACGGCATGCTGATCGGGGTTTTCGAGCTGTTGGCCGAAGCGCGTGACCAGATCGCCAGCGTGACCAACGCAATTAACGCCCAGCAGCAGTTCTGGCTGGCCGATGCCGCGCTGGCGGCTTCTGTGATGGGCAAGCCCACGTCCGCAGGGGCCTCGATGGCCAGCTCGGGCGGCGAAGGCGCCTCCGCTGGTGCGGCGCACTGAGCCCGCCCTCCGAGTTCTCCAACCGATTTGAACGACATGACAAACAGACGCAATTTCCTGAGCGGTGCGGGTGCCATCACGGGCGCCATCGCCGCGGCCAGCGTGAGCAAGGTGGCGATGGCCGCGCTGCCCGAGCCTGTGCTCCAGACCACGCCCAATACGATGCCACCGCTGATGCCTTCGAGCGGACGCCCCTACAACCCCGTGGTCACGCTCAACGGCTGGACCTTGCCTTGGCGCATGAACAACGGCGTCAAGGAATTCCACCTGGTGGCCGAACCCGTGGTGCGCGAAATGGCGCCCGGCTTCAAGGCCAACCTGTGGGGCTACAACGGCCAGTCGCCCGGCCCGACCATCGAGGTGGTGGAAGGTGACCGCGTGCGCATCTTCGTGACCAACAAGCTGCCCGAGCACACCAGCATCCACTGGCACGGTCAGCGCCTGCCCAACGGCATGGACGGCGTTGTCGGGTTGAATCAGCCACCCATCAACCCAGGCAAAACCTTCGTCTACGAGTTTGTCGCGCGCCGTCCCGGCACCTTCATGTACCACCCGCATGCGGACGAGATGACGCAGATGGCCATGGGCATGATGGGCTTCTGGGTCACGCACCCGAAGGCCGAGCACCCGCTGATCGAGAAGGTCGACCGCGACTTCGTGTTCCTGCTCAACGCCTACGACGTGGAGCCCGGCAGCGCCACGCCCAAGATCATGACGATGCTGGACTTCAACCTGTGGTCCTGGAACAGCCGGATCTTTCCCGGCATCGATTCGCTCAACGTGCGGCTCAACGACAAGGTGCGCATCCGCATCGGCAACCTCACGATGACCAACCACCCGATGCACCTGCACGGGCACGAGTTCCTGGTCACGGGCACCGACGGCGGCCCGACGCCCAAGACATCGCGCCAGTACGAGGTGACCACCGACGTGGCTGTCGGCCAGATGCGCCAGATCGAGTTCCTGGCCGACGAGGAAGGCGACTGGGCCTTCCACTGCCACAAGAGCCATCACACGATGAACGCCATGGGCCACGACGTGCCGACCATGATCGGCCTGGACCACAAGGACGTGGCCAAGCAGATCACAAGCCTGGTGCCGGACTACATGGTCATGGGCGAGCGCGGCATGGCCGACATGGCCGAGATGGAAATGCCCATTCCCGACAACACCGCGCGAATGATGACCGGCGAAGGCCCGTTCGGTTCGGTCGAGATGGGCGGCATGTTCAGCATGGTCAAGGTCCGCAAAAACCAGAAGGCCGGCGATTACTCGAATCCCGGCTGGTTCAAGCACCCGAAGGGCACGGTCGCCTACGAACTGGATGGCCCGCCGCCCGAGACCTCGCGCCAACGCGGTGCCGGCGCAGCCGCGATGCCTGCGCAGAACATGCCCGCCAAGAACATCGAAGTCCAGATCCGCAAGCCCGGCAGCGGACATTCGAATCACTAGTTTTCTCACCTCCGTTCCAACCTCCAACTCCCAAAGGAAAAACCCATGAAACACACCTTCCGCAACACAGCTCTCGCAGCATTGGTCGCCTTGGCCGCCGCCGGCGCTTCGGCATCCGGCACCCACGCCGGTGGTCACGGCCACGACGCCGACGAGGCAATTGGCAAGCCCGGCGTGGCCGGCAAGGCCACCCGCACGATCAACGTCGACATGACCGACGGCATGCGCTTCACGCCCGCCGACATCAAAGTGAAGCAGGGCGAGACCGTGCGCTTCGTCGTCAAGAACTCCGGCCAACTCAAACACGAGCTCGTGATCGGAACCGAGAAGGAGCTCAAGGAGCACTACGAAGTCATGAAGAAGAACCCGGAGATGGAGCACTCCGATCCGAACATGGTGACGCTGGCCGCGGGCAAGACCGGCGAGATCGTCTGGCAGTTCACCAAGGCCGGCAAGGTCGACTTCGCATGCCTGCAGCCCGGCCACTACGACGCCGGCATGAAGGGCGCCGTGAACGTGACCAAGACCGGGAAGTAAGCGAAACACTCCCGCCGCGCACTTCCATCGGAACGCGGCGGGACTCCAAATTCATTCATAGCACAGGAGATCCTCATGTCAAACATCCGCATCGCACTCTTGGCATTCGTTGCCGCACTCTCGTTCGCTGGCGCAGCCGGCGCGCAGTCCTCCAAACCCATGGCTGACATGCCGGGCATGTCCGAGAAGGCGCCTGCGGCCAGCGGATCAGACGCCGCAGCTTCCGAGCTTGCCGAAGGCGAGATCCGCAAGGTGGACAAGGACAACAAGAAGCTCACGATCAAGCACGGCCCGCTCAAGAACCTCGACATGCCAGGCATGACGATGGTGTTCGCAGTCAAGGACGACGCCATGCTCGACAAGCTGGAGACGGGCGCCAAGGTCCGTTTCCAGGCGGAAAAGATCGACGGCAAGATCGTCGTCACGAAGATCGAATCAGCCCGCTGAGCGCGAAAAAATAAACGGGCGGCGACTATCGAAAGGATGGAGGAAAGAATGGCTTACTCGAGTGCTTCGCAAGTCGTTCGGAAGATCCTGGAGGGGCCGGTCACCCGACCGGCGTTGCAAAGCTGGCGGCGCAGACGGTTCTTCTCCGCGACAGGGTTCGCTGGCTACTTTGGCGTGTTCGAGGACTTCGCCGAAGCCCGGACCTGGCTTCCCGCCAGTCCGGAATTCGACCATGCGGCCTTGGCAGCCGAATACGTGGACATCCGCACGAAGAAGGTTTTTGCCTACGACTACCCCGTGATGTGGTGGCTCGATCGCGCATTCAGAGACGGAGCCACCAAGGTGCTCGACATCGGCGGCTCGGTCGGTGTTCATTACTACGCCTACCGCCGCTATTTTGAGATGCCGCACGACCTGTCGTGGCGTGTCGTCGAAGTACCAGCAATCGCTTCCATCGGCCGGGAGATGGCCAGCCAGGCGGCGACGACCGATGTGCTGAGCTTTTCAGACACGGCCGCCCTGGGGCAGATGCTGGATGGCAACGACATCTGGATCTCTGCCGGAGCTCTGCACTATCTGGAAAATGCGCACCCTGCCGATCTGCTTGCAGAGAGTGGAAATCGTCCGCGGCACATCTTGCTGAACAAGCTGCCCCTGTACGACGGCGAAGACTACGTCACGACGCAGAACATCGGCGACGGATGCTTCTCACCGATGTACGTCTACAACCGCCAGCGGTTTATCTGCGATATCGAGACGCAGGGCTATGTCTTGCATGACAAATGGCAAGTTCACGAGCGCTCCATCGATCTTCCAGGTTTTCCTGAGCGCTGCGTGCCGGCGTTCAGTGGTCTCTACTTTCGCAAGCTGGACGGCGCAAGCCAAGGCGGCGATGCGTCCTAGCTGGTCTTGGCGCCAAGGGCTGAGGGCTGTTGCCGCCGATATGACGAAGCTGGCACACCCCGTCATCGGCATGGCGCGTCCAGCGGCAACGGGGATTCTTAGCGTGGCAGTCTCCACCGGTCTGTCGGGCTGCGCCGGTTTTTACCAGCAGTATCGCGATTTTCAGAACGGTTGGCGTACAGAAGAAATTGTCGAGATCGGCCGCGCGAGCGAGATTCAACGCAGCGGTCGCACGGACTGCAGGAAGACGGTCAGCCCGGACGAACTAGCACTGAATCGCTTCGCCATCTTGGCTGATCGTTCGACAGGGCAGCGCCACGCGCACGTCGTGATGCTGGATCCTGAGACCTTCCTCGAGGTGGGCGACATCGTTTCGACCAACGTCGTCAGGTGTGGCACGCCCATTCGCGTGCTTTCGCATGCGCGGGCGCCGCATGGGTGACACGACCAACACGATCTCCAGCCAACTCGAAGCCGGCCTCCCCAACACCTGAAAGTCTCATGAAATTTTTCGTCCCTCTTTTGCTCGCCGCTCTCGGCGGATTTGCCTCTGGCGCCTCTTTCGCAGCCGATCCCATGCAGATGGGCAGGACCGAGAAAGCCGCTGCCAGGCCGGCCAAGGCGGACATCGCGAACGGCGAGGTCGTCTTCAATGCAAAGTCATGCGCCGCGTGCCACAGCGCCGATGGGAATTCAAGCATTCCCGCCAATCCCAAGCTGGCTCAGCAACATCCTGAATATCTGCTCAAACAGCTGCAAGAGTTCAAGTCCGGCAAGCGCAAGAGTCCTGTCATGGCTGGCATGGCGGCGATGCTTTCGGACCAGGAGATGCGCGATGTCGCCTGGTTCCTGGGCTCCAAGCCCATCAAGGCCGGGTTTGCTGGTCAGCAACGCGCTATTTGAGAAAATTGGCCTCGCTATTTGAGAATTTTTTGAAGGCGGCACCGCCTTCCCGTCGGTTGCCTAAATACAGGCGCCTTTCCCTGGTCGTCACCATGAGCAGCTTTCCTGACCCAGAGGGACGCATCGAAGGCTGTCCAGACGCGCAGCGCTGGGGCTGGCTGGCGCGCCACGCGCTCGCGCAGCTGACAACGTCGCTCCAGCCACATTGGGAATCGCTGCTTGATCGTCCGCGCTGGCTATGGCTGGTCTACCCGACGAGCGTCGATCGGGCGTGCCGCAGGACCTTCTTGCCGCGATGCGACAGGCGATGACGCAGGACTTGTGGTCGTGGTCTAGAGTGACGGTGGTCCACGGCGGCCGTGCGGCGGGGCTGCTCGCGCTCCAGCAGGCGCGGGATGAACTCCGTACCGCATCGACCCGGACAGGCGATCCGGCTGAAATCGACACGTTGCCGGAAGTGCACATTTCGGAAGCTCGTGAGCATACGGATTGGTTGCCGCCGACTAACTGACTCGACCGCGCGAACATGGTGGCCGGACTGTTGTCCGGTCGCTCACTTGACGAGCGGCTAGGTTCGTTTGCCGCGAAGCGCTGGCTCTGGGCAACCATCGACCCATCAGCGACTTCGTCCGCGATGAATTCGACGCTGCACCCGCCACTCTGTGCCATATGCAGCCACCCGCGCAATCGCCAGCGGCTCATCGGCATCTATGTGCCCGCTCGAGCCTCGATAAACTGTCAATGGGCGCAATGCGTCTAGCCACCGGTCGGCTCTCAGCGAAGGTTCGGCCGGTCCTTAAAAAAATAAAGGGGACGGGATGAAACTCACACGGTTGCGGATCAGCAACTTTCAGTCCTTTGGGCAACAGCCCACGGGCATCGGCTTCGAGGCCACGACGTTCTTGCTCGGACCCAACGGTGCCGGCAAGACAGCCGTGCTACAGGCGCTGGCCCGGATGTTTGGCTTCGACCCTTCGCTGCGCCGTGTGCGGCGCACGGACTTCCATATCACGCCGAAGGCCCTTGCCTCGGGCGACATCGAGTCCCTGACACTGTGGATCGAGGCCCAATTCGAGTTTCCTGAGCTGAAGAAAGCCACGGGCAAATACGCCACCATCCCCGGCAACTTCGCGCACATGCAACTGGCATCGGCCGATGGCGTCCCGCGCGTGCGTTTCCGGCTGACGGCGCAACTCGATGAGGACGGCGACATCGAGGAGACGATGCACTATGTCGTGCAGACCGACGAGGACGAGGAGCCGACCAAAACGATCATCGTGTCCAAACATGATCGCAACGCCATCCAGGTCCATTACCTTCCTGCTCGCAGGGATCCAGCGGATCACATCTCCTACACCGCCAATTCGTTGCTGGGCCGGGCATTGCGCGCGGCCGATTGGCAGTCCGAGCGAGCCAAAATCGCGGGGCTGACTCAGGACATCGGCGCGGCTCTTGCCGGCAACGCAGCCGTCGAAGGCCTCGGTGAACAGTTGACGGCCCATTGGACGGCTCTGCACAAGGGCGCCTACTACGCGAACCCCAGCGTTTCGTTCGAACGCAATGAGATAGACAACCTGCTGCGACATCTGACTGTCGGCTTCACGCCTGGGCACGAGGATCAGATGGTCGACTTCTCGCGACTGAGCGATGGTCAGCAGTCCCTGCTCTACATCTCACTGGTGCTGTCGGTGCAGGCCATCGGACGACAGGTGCTGGCAGGGGAACTGGATGCCTTCGACGTCGACAAGCTGCGCCCCGCGGTCTTCACGCTCTTGGCGGCAGAGGAACCCGAGAACAGTTTGTCGCCGCACTACCTGGGCCGCGTCATCAAGGCATTGACCACCTTCGCCGGGCATCACGATGCGCAGGCGATCGTCGCCACGCATGCACCGTCCCTACTCAAACGGGTGTCTCCAGAAAACATCCGCTACTTGAGGCTCGACACGGACCGTGAGACGACCGTCAAGTCCATCGTCCTGCCCGATGCCGCTGACGACGCCCACAAGTTCGTGCGCGAGGCGGTCCAAGCCTTCCCCGAACTGTACTTCTCCCGGCTCGTCATCCTGGGCGAAGGTGACAGCGAAGAGATCGTGTTGCCGCGCCTGATGCAGGCCAAAGGTCTGGCGGAAGATGACATGTCCATCGTCGTCGCCCCGTTGGGCGGCCGACACGTGAACCACTTCTGGCGGCTGCTGAACGGCCTGGATATTCCCCATGTGACGCTGCTGGATCTCGACTTAGGGCGCTACCAGGGCGGCTGGGGGCGCGTGCGCTATGCGGCCAAGCAAATCCTTGCTCTAGGTCATCCCATCAAAGGCCTCACAGCTGAGAGCATCGAGACCCTTCCTGTCTGGAATGGCGCGGACGAGTTGCTGAAGTCCAAAATCGGGAAGGATTGGTTGGCTTGGCTTGAAACCCAAGCAGTCTTTTTCTCGGGCCCTCTCGATCTCGACTTCGCGATGCTGCGCCGCTATGGCGAGGCTTACGGTTTGGAGGAGGCGGAACTCGCAGCGCCAGAGCCCTCCACGCTTACCGCAGTGCTGGGCAAAAAGCGGCACGGGGTCGAACAGTACAGCGAGGAACATCAGAAGCACTTCGCCGCCTACCACAAGCGGTTCAAGCTCGGCAGCAAGCCGGCGGCGCATCTGGGCGCCCTGGCCGAGCTAGACGACCAGGCGCTGATTGACCAGATGCCGCCGCGCATCGGGCGTCTGATCGAGGCAGTCGAGAAGCGACTCAAAGGACTGCCCGAGTGATCAAGGCCACAGCTTGGCGACCCTCGGATGGGCTGACGCTGGAGACCAATGCGCTGGTCGCTGCCCGCGAGACCCTGCGCAGTCTGGCGTTGACCGCTGGCCCAGGTGCCGGCAAGACTGAGATGCTGGCGCAACGCGCGGACTTCCTGCTGCGCACCGGGGCGTGCCGCTATCCTCAGCGCATCCTGGCCATTTCGTTCAAGGTCGACGCCAGCCGTAACCTTAAGGATCGCGTGCGGCAGCGCTGTGGCCCCGAGCTCGCCGCACGGCTGGACAGTCACACGTTCCATGCGTTTGCCAAGCGGTTGATCGACCGCTTCCGGCCCGTCCTGATCGGCAGGGATGCGCTGGATGCGGACTACACGGTCGGTAAGATCAAGGTCCCGGGACGCCAGGTCGAGTTCGAGGACCTGATTCCGCTGGCCGTGCAGATCCTGATGAACAGCAACGTGGCTCGAAACGCAGTGCGGCAGACCTACAGTCATGTGTTTCTCGACGAGTTCCAAGACTGCACTGGCCCGCAGTACCAACTCATCCGGATCGCCTTCCACGGCACCGGCATTTCGCTCACCGCGGTAGGCGACACCAAGCAACGCATCATGGGCTGGGCCGGCGCGCTGGAGGGCGTGTTCCAGACTTTCGCCCAGGACTTCAACGCGCTCCCTCTCAGCCTGTACCAGAACTTCCGTTCGCTGCCGCGCCTGCGCCGAATGCAGAACGCCATGGTGAAGGTGATGGACCCAAAGGCAGCGATGTCGGATGAAGACCTGGCCGGCAAAGACGGGTCAGTCGAGGTCGTCGAATTCGACGACAGTCAGCAAGAGGCCGAAGGCCTCGCAGACATGATCCAGGTGTGGACCGACGACGAAGGTGTCGCCCCCTCGGAGATCGCCGTCTTGCTGTCCAGGCAGCCCGAGCTCTACGCCGACCGGCTGATGTCTGAGTTGACTGAACGAGGCATTCCCTTCCGCAACGAACAAAGCTTGCAGGATCTGTCTGCGGAGCCCGCAGCCCGGCTGATCGTTGACTATCTCGCAGTCGTGACGGGCGAACGCGAACCCGATGCGTTTGGGCGCCTGATGGTTGTCCTGCTGACCACGGGGCTCGATGAGGACGCTTCCTACGAGCTACGCGCCCGCTGGCACCGATTCATCGACGCCGCGCGCGAGCAAACACGACAAGGCGGACTCGATGCTGTCGCGCTGCGAAGGACCGCAAACGCGTTCCTCGCGCTGCTGGGGCGCGAATCCGTGGCAGCTCTGTCGGCAGACTACGAACGGGGAGGTCGCCTCGAAGAAGTCATCGAGCTAACCCTCGATCGCATCGATGAACTCCTTCGATTCGACACCGACCCGGCGCGAGCGCTGTCCCGGTTCTCCGAGGACAGCGCGGTGCGGATCATGACCATCCACAAGAGCAAGGGTCTGGAGTTCGACACGGTGGTCATGCTGGGCATCGAACGTCAAACCTACTGGGGCAGCGATACCGCCGAACGCTCGGCTTACTTTGTCGGCATTTCCCGGGCAAAGCGGCGGCTCCGGCTGACTGTGGTCGGGCGCCGGGAGCGTCCAGAGGGTGCTCGCCGTTGGGACGAAGACCGAACGCCGCATGCGGAATTTCTTGGCTATGCCAAGGCGTCGGCGTAACCGAGGTCTGTAGGCCTTGGCATCCAGTCAGATTCATACTGGTTGGCAACTCGCGAATTGAGAAAAATGCCCGTGCTTTCGAAGAAATTCAATGGATGACCGTACTCCGCTGGAAGTGGAATGCCACTGACCTTTTGTTGGCGCGCCTCACTCGCCGGCATTGGTATTTTGTTTTGCCCGGATGAAATTTGCGTCGCGAGGTGATGGGAAGTGATGCCTGTTCCAGAACAAACTTGTCAAAGTTGACAAACTTGAATGGTTCGCTAGACTGTGTTCTATGACAAGCGCTACCGTCTACGAGTTTGCTTTGGAGCTTCGCCGGAGTGCCGAAGCGCTTCTTGACCAGTTTCGCTGTGCAGGTGTCGAGAAGTCCGGACCTGACGATCTGGTGACCGAGGCAGACAAGTACGCATTCCTGCGTTTTTTGAAGGCCTCCAACGGCGCCCGCGAAGGCGAGCGCAAGAAGATCACGCTGGTCAAAAAGGCGGCAGTAAAAGCAGATCCGGCAGCGGATGCACTCGAGCAAGATCAAAAAATTATTGAGGAGCTGCTTCATAGGGACCTGCTCGACCGCAGCTTTGAAGTAACCGTGCGCGGTCGTCAGCGAACATTGCTGATTAGAGAAGACAGCGGCGATCTAGCCCTGTTGGGGCCACCCGGCGAGTGCCTCAGCTTCGATCCTCCGCGCAAGGTCGTGCTGATTGGCTCGTATCTTTCGGATGCGCTTTCCATCCTTCGGGGAGAGCGGTCCGGGTCTGTTGAGATTGTGCCGCAAGCACTGAGCGAGGTGCTGGAGAGCTATCTGCGCAGGATGGCGGATCGCACGGTTCCAGACTCGCAGCGCGGGCTGTGCGGCCAGAGCGGGCGCACGCGCCAAGCAAACCTGATTGGTGCTGCGAACGATCTCGTTCGTTTTGAACACATCTTCCCTGCCTGCGCGGCAACTGTTTCACTGGCGTGAATTTGATGCCGCTTGAGCGGCAAAACCCGGCCATGTCTTCAAAAACTTCTTCCAAAGTCAAGTCCTCCCCCCTTCTTGAACCAAGCGTGCTACTTGCTGTGACACCTGCGATGCTTTTCGACATTCAACAGACCATGCCTGCCCACAATTGGGTCGACTGGGGCTCTGTGTCGTCCGAATCGCTGGATGTGCACCTTGAACTCGCAAGGTTGCCGAGCCGAGTCAAGAATCTCAAAGTGATGGTCATGAGCGACCATCGGCCACAGAACCAAGCCGCTCGAGAGTCCAAATCATCAAGCCCTTCGGCTGGTGACGAACTGCTCTCTGCGGACGCCATGGCAACCACGATGAACTGCACCCGCGCCAACGTCTATGAGCGAGAAAAGAAGGGCAACCTCTTTTCAGTGCTTCCGCCTGGACGCGAGAACGGTCGGAAGTACCCGGCCTTTCAGATTCATCGGAGTGTCGACAGCGGGCTTTTGGTCGCGTTGATTGCCCTGTATCGCGAACAGGCTGCGCCGACCAACTTGCTATGGGATTTCTTGCGCTCGATTCAAGCAGCTTTCGGTGGTGCAACGGGAATAGAGGTGCTCAAAGGTGAGCATCCGCAGCGATCTGGAGTCGAAAAGTCGGTGCTGTCAGCGCTTTATGCATTGACGCCCGCTGAACGGCGCAGCTTCGTGATGGACCATGCTTTGGAGGACCTGAATCACGCAACTGCATGAGCATCCAAAACAACGCAACAGCCGCCGCGGTGCCTTGGGAAGGCCGCGTCGTCACAATGATGGGTCTTCCGGTTGGTTCGGAATTCCACCGCGTCTTCCGCTATCCAGATGGCGACTGGAAGGCTCCGCCCGAGAAATACCGCAACGGGCGGATCGACCCTCCGTCGGGGCGCAAGGCGGATTTCTCAATCCTTTATACCGCCGAGAGTTTGCTGACAGCAGCCGTCGAGGCCCGTGCGCTTCGCATTCTGGAAAGCAATGGTCTCGACCTGCCCGAACTGGTCGAGGTCCGCGCCCCGGATTTGCCTGCGCGTCATTGGGTCATGCACACGCTGGTGGCGCCGGCGCTGTTCATCAATCTCGAGCATCGTCAAACGGCTCAAGTCTTCGGTCTCGATCCGGACATGGTGCTCGATCGAATCGACGTGTGGCAGCAGGCCAGCGCGGCGGTGTGGGATGCGATCGCTGCAAATCCTCCGCCTACGATCGCCGAGGTTGCTGGCATCTGCTATCAGAGCAAGCACCGTGCTTCCAATGGCTGGAATTTCGGGTTCTTCCACGGGAAGCACACGCAGCTTTTGCGGCGTGGCAAATTCAAGGCCTTTACTTGGCCACCGCCTTAATGCAAACAGATAGCGAATAGGCCGCGCCTTTGCGCCAAGTAGCATTCGACACGCACATGTCCCGCCAATATCTCGATGTCCCATACCGCTCCAAGGATGCTGCGAAGGCGCTTGGCGCGCGTTTCGATGGGTCAGTCAAGCGCTGGTACGTCGAAGCCGGCGTCGACCTGGTCGCGTTCAGCGCCTGGCTTCCCGCCGGCAGCGCCCTGGGAACCAGTAGTTCCACGCACGTCGCGATCGCAGACACGGCGCCGACCGGCATGGCCGTCGTCAAAAGGGGCACCTCGCTTTCCCACCTGCTCAACGGTGTCGCTGCAGCAGTAGCCCAAACCTTCGCCAGCGGCGTCTGGACATTGGTCGAGGTCAACGAAGCCAATGTGCGCAACGGCCATGTCTATCTGGAGCTTTCCGAGCGCGACAGCGCTGGCCAGCCGATCGCCAGGGCGCGGGCCATGATCTGGGCCGTCACAGCCTCGCGCATCCTCCCTGACTTCGAAAAAGCCACAGGCGCCGTGATCGGTGCCGGCATCAAGCTGCTGGTACGAGCGAAGCCGGTTTTCAAAGCGCAGTACGGCCTCAGTCTCGAGATCGATGCCATTGACTCCGAGTACACCCTCGGCGACCTTGAAGCCCGCAAGAAGGAGATCCGCTCCCGACTCCAGCAGGAAGGTGTGTTCGATCGCAATCGCCGACTCTCGCCGCCCTGGGACTATCGCGTCGTTCTCGTCGTCGCGCCGCAGGAAGCGGCTGGCTTGGGTGACTTCAGGAAAGAGGCCGAACGGCTGGAACGGTTCGGCATCTGCCGCTTCATTTATGCGCACAGCCGCTTTCAGGGCGAGGGAGCGGCCCGCGAAGTGGTCGCGGCCGCTTCGGCCGTGCTCCGCGAGTTAAGAGAAACCGACTGTCCAGATGCCATCGTCATCATTCGCGGCGGCGGCGCGGTGAACGACCTCGCATGGCTGAACGACTACGAGCTTGCTCGTTTCATCTGTGACCAGGACATTCCGGTCCTGACAGGCATCGGCCATGAACGCGATAGCACGTTGCCCGATGAGGTGGCCCATACCCGGTTCGACACCCCCAGCAAGGTCATCGGAGGCATCGAGCAGCAGATCTTGCGCCGCGCACGCGAAGCCCGTACAGCCTGGGATGCAATCCTTGCGGCCGGTACGCAAGATGTTCGCACCCTCCGGCTCGCCATAGAGCGCAGCGACGCGGGAATCAGGGCCGATGCCCGTGAGCATCTGGCTCGCGCGGAGCAGGAAAGTGCGGCCACCCTGAACACGATCGCTGTCGGCGCGGTGCGGCGCGTACATGCCGCGTCTCGACAAAGCCTGGCACTGCTGAACGAGGTGCGCGCCGATGCAATGCAAGCCGTCGCAACGGCCAAGCAGGAGGTGCCGGTCTTGATGACCGCTATCCGGATCGATGCGCTCTCGAACGTCGGCGAGGCAAGGTCCGTTACGGGCCTTGCCCTTAACACCGTCGTTGATCGCACGGCAGCGGCTACGCGGGCAGTAGCGCAGGCGCTGGACAACCGCCTGCAACGGGTGGCGGAGCGCGCTGCAGGCGTTGTGCAGCAGGCCCGCGGCAATGCCCAGGCGCTGATGCGCGAGGTGGCGGGACAGGGTCCCGAGAAAACGTTGACACGTGGCTTCGCGATCGTGCGCACCGATGAGGGAAGACCAGTGACATCGAGCGAGCAAGCCCAGATTTCACCAACGCTGAATATTCAGTTCAGGGACGGGTCGACCGAAGTGCGGACCGTTCCTGCCAAAGGAAAGAAGTGACATGGCCCAGAGAAGTTTCAAAGACGCCTACGGAGTCCTGCAAAAGCATGCCGAGACGCTGCGTGATCAGAACGAGCCCAACATTGATGATCTGCTGACGATCGTCACGGAGTCAGTCGATGCGTACAAGGTCTGCAAGGAGCGCATCGACGCGGTGGAGGCGGCACTCAAGGTCGCGTTGGACGGGGCAGGCGTTGGGGCAACGACGCCAGGCAACGCCGCGGCTCCTGATATGAGGGCGCCTTCCGGCGGCCGCCAGGGGCGAGCAGTTCCGCCTGCAGCCATCGACTCCGGCAATGACGACATACCGTTCTAACCGTAGTAGAGAAGGCTGGTGACACGCTTGAAGGCGCAACTGCAGACCTGGCAATTGCCGTCGTAGCGCTGTCGGGTCTCTGTCGTGTTGCCACCGAGACTCGCTTCGGATACTTCAGATCATCGAAACCACCGGAGCAAACCTCCATGAAAACGACTTCTGAATCGCATCCCGACCAACCGGCGGCCGAAGCCGCTAACGAGCCGCACGTCATCCCCCCTTCCCAGTTGGCCCTTCTGGTTGTGACCATGCGGCAGGGGCGCAAATGGTCCCAGGAACAGCTGGCCGAAATCACCGGTCTGACCGCTCGCACGATTCAACGTGTCGAGCGGGGGGAGCCATCCAATGTCGATACGCGCCGTGCGCTTGCTCGCGCATTCGAGGCCAATGACATTGACTGCTTCAACAAGCCGTATAAACCGATCACCGCCGCGGAAATACAGGCTGCAAAAGATAAGTTTGAGCGGGAACACGTCACCCTCTCCGTGCAGCCCGCGACTGGAAGACGGCTTGTAGAACTTGCCGAGTCCGTAAGCGCAGACATGTTCGATGCGGCGGCCGACCTCCCGCAGGAGGCTGCGCAAGCGTTTGCCGCATTGACTGACTACTGGCGTGACTACCGTGAGGCGAAGGAGCTTTTCACGGAGGTAGACAAGCTGGAGGTTCGCAGCGAATTTCAATCCAGGCTCGATGAACTCGAACGTATGAAATTCTCGTTGCGTCTTGCCCAGCGTGTGGTGTACATCAAGTCTGCAGGCGACCCGGATGCCAAGCCCGTTCATTGCGGAGTCGGCTACATCGTTGCCTTTCCTCTTGGAAAGGAACCCGATGAGATCGTCACTGCGCGGGTGGTCCAGTTCAACTTCTAAGACCGTCGGTATCACCGCCGCCATAGAACAGCCATCGGGATCTCAAGAATTCGCAAGGCAGCAAGTTTTTCTTGGCGGTGGTGAGGGAGTATTTTCTCTGGTGAGCGTCGTGACAGACACGCAGATTCATTCCCCTCTGTCGCAGATCTGCACATCGACTCTTTAGAGCCGAAAAGAAGGTGAATTGCACCGCGAAAGGCTGCCGATACTACGCATTCCACCTGAACGCGGGGCGCTGCCAACTGCTCTCTTGAAAGCCTGTAGTTGAGCTAGTTCTTTTTGCTTCTCATCGAGGTTTTGATGAGGTATTAAGCACTCGGCGGCGTCTCTGAACCTTGCGCGTTTTAAGCGTGTTCATGCATTCTGTCGGCATGGTCACCCGAAAAATCCAAGGAAGCCCGGTCAAGGTGACCGGTATCGAACCGTCTGGCGTCGAGTTCGAAAGCCATCTCGAAGAAAGTTTCCTCGACCTTGTGCGGTTTGATCCTCGGGTCGAGGACTTCCACCGCTGGGAGGAAGAGATCGTCTGGTACGACGACAGCGGGAAACGCCGAACGTACACGCCCGATTTCATCGTTCGGTACAAGAAGGTCAATGGCAAGGCGGTCCTCAAACCCGAGGTGATCGAGGTCAAACCCGACTTCGACGAGGACGATCCGCGCCCTGTCGCACGCCTCCCGCGCAAGGACAAAGAGAACCCCCGTGAGAACGAACTCAAGTGGCAGGCAGCGGACAGGCTGTGCAGGACCAGAGGCTTTCGCTTCCTGGTGAAGCGGGAGTCGGAGATTTGCACGCCCTACCTGAACAACGCCAGATTCTTCATGGCCTATCTGGAGCGAGGTCGGGATGACAGCCGTTCGAAGGCTATTCTTGCCGCGCTCGAGCCGGGCGTTCGCATTCCGATGGGCGATCTTGTCGCGCGTCTTGGCAAGAATCCAGACGAGCGACTCGCCTATCGCCCTCTTGTCTACCGGTTGATCGCGACCCGCCGCCTGGAAGTGGATCTGACGGAATTGCTTCAGGACTCCAGCCTGATCGGGTTGCCGCGGTGACCACGCGAGCCTATTCCTTGTCACTCGAGCCAGGGCGTGGCGTTTCGTGGAATGGCCGCAACTGGCGCATCGTGGATGCCAGGGACGGAGATCAACTGCTGTGCGCGCCCATTGGCGGAGGACCACGCAAGTTCCTGCCGTTGCAGGAGGTTGGCCCATTGCTCGAGGACGATGCCGTTGCGCCAGCCGACCCTGCTGATGTGGCCGGTCCAATCGGTGCCGCGGAATCCGCCGCGCCGCGAGCCATCAGCAAATGGCAGAAGCACATGCAGGGACGCCGACTCAGGGAGCTTCCCCACGAATCGCAGATGAGTCCTCGCGAGCGGTTTGAGCACGAGCAGGATATCGAGACCTTCCACAAGTGCAAGGAGATCCTCAAGGAGACGGACAGACGCGTGCGCAGGCTTCGCACGCTCATGCTGGCCGAGGAACTCGGAGTCAGCGAGTCGACAGCCTACCGGCGCGTCGAGGCCGTACGGCGATATGACAGTGCGAAGGGACTGGTAAGGGCCGTGCGTAGTGACACGGGTGATCGACGACATCCAGAGGAAGCGATGCAGCTGCTCAGGGATGCTTTGGCAAGGCACCGGTTCATTCCCTTGCGCAAGACCGTGCCGCACATCAAGACTCTTCTGGATGGTCAGCTCAAGGCCAAGGGCTTCTCACCCATGTCCAAGAAGTTGATCCATTGCGAGATCGCGAAGACATCGCGCCGAGATCAATTGAAATCCGAGGGACGCCTCGAGCAGGCAAGGAATGAATACCGCACGAAGGTCGGCTCCCTGCCGTGCACGGACTACCCGTTGTCCACGATCCAGGTGGACCACTCGCCCGTCCAGCTGTGCCTAGTCGATTCCGAAGAACGGCTGCCCATCGGGGATGCATGGCTCACGCTGGTTGTTTGTTGCTTCAGCCGGATGATCCTGGGCTTCTTCATCTCGTTGAATGCGCCGTCGACGCTGAACTATGGCCTTGCCCTGGCACATGCATTCCTGCCGAAGGACAAGTATCTGCAGAAGATGAACGTGACGGGTAGATGGCCATGTTGGGGTATTCCGGACGTAATTCTGGTCGACAACGCGGCCGAACTGAATGGGCACATGATCCAACGCGCACGCAGGCGCCACAAGTTCAAGATCCGTCGCCGTCCCGTCGGGCAGCCTCAGTTCGGCGGTCATGTCGAGTCCGTCTTCAGCACGTTCATGGACTGGATCAAGACAGTGAACGGGACGAAATTCTCGAATCCCAGGGAACGGGCCGAATACGACTCGGAGGGGCGTGCCATTCTCACGATCAATGAGTTCGAGAAGCTGTTTACCGACTTCATCGTCAACGAGTATCACCTCAGGGAGCACTCCGGCGAGGGCATGAACCGGCGCTGCCCCTTGCAGCGCTGGGACGCAGGCATTCATGATGGTGACGTCATGCCCGCGCGAGGCCTTCCGGAAGTCCCTTCGGATCCCGAGGAGCTGCGAATCTCGCTCATGCCTGTTCTTGAGCAGCGTGTGGTCAAGCAGGGATTCATGCGTGCTTTCAGCCAAAAGTTCTTCAGTCACGAACTCGCGTCGCTCAGCGAAAAGCTCGATGCGCGGTCGACTGCCGCAGGGCGGAAGTTCGATCTGCGCTACGACCCGAGGGATGCTCTGTCCAAGGTATGGCTCGATCAGGGGCCCGATCGCAGTTTCATGACTCTTCCGAACGCTGATCGTACTCAGCCGCCTCGCTCGCTATGGGAGCACAAGGCCCAGCGCAAGCGCCTGGGCCGTCCTGCTGCGATCTATGACGATCAACGCAGTCAGCGTGCCCAGCGTGCCGAGGAGCAAATGGCCAGCGCGGCCGAGAAGACCAAACGGGCCAGGCATCTGCGCAAGGAAAAGGAAAAGCGCGCGCGCGGCGAGATGCATCGTGCGGGGCCTGCACCGAAGCCGTCGACGAGCCCGCGTGCGCCAGGCGGTCTTCAGCCGCTGACGCCGGAACAGAAGGCGGCGCTTCTCAGCCGGCTGCCGCCGGCAGTCTGAACCGGGCTTGTTCCCGCCGATACCCATTCTCTTGAACATTCTGGAGCATCTTTCATGACCGCAGTGACGGCTTCTCAAAATCGCTCTTCGAAGTACCCGCACCTTGGCGCAGATTACGGAGTGGTGGCGGACCTCTGTGATGAGGAAAGATTGGCCTTCATCTCGCGCGATCGCTTCATCTCCTTCCACCAGCCCACCGAGATCCTGAAGGCGATGAATCGCCTGTATCGGCAAGAAAACGCCATACGACCCAACGGGATGCTGCTTGTTGGCGAGTCCCTGATCGGCAAGTCGTTCCTGATCGACCAGTTCAAGAAAGAGCATCCCGCGCAGGACAACACGGAGGGCGACGCGGCCATCGTTCCCGTCGTTCACATCACGGTCGCAGGACGGGCCCGCGCGGACATCTACCGGGAGATCATGGGTTCGCTCAACTGCCGGCCTGCCGCCACGGCCAAGCCGGACGCCGTCCGCGTGGACTGTATCGATCTGATGAAGGATGTGGGCATGCGTGTCTTGATCATCGAGGAATTCCAGGACATGCTGGTCGGTACTCCCACTGAGCAGGACGTGGCACTCAACTACGTCAAGTACATCATGGGCGAGACCCGCAGACCCATCATTGCCTCTGGCGTCGAGAAAGCGGTCAATGCAGTCAACAGAAGCACACAGCTCAAGAGCCGGCTGAGAGAGAGGCGCCTTCGTCGCTTTGAGCCGAACCCGGAATACCAAGAGGCTCTAGCGATGTGGGAGCAGACCTTGCCTTTGCGCAAAGCCTCCAACCTCGATGATGTTTCCATCGCGCAGGACATTTATGGCCGAAGCGATGGCGTGACGGGCCGCATCTCGGACCTCGTGAAGATGGCTGCCGAATTGGCGATCGAAGACAAATCGGAGTGCATCACGCTCAATACCCTGGATCGCGCAGACAAGGAGCTTGGCTCGATTGCAGCCGACAGCGACTGACTCGCGCCCATCATGCTCGCTCACGGTCTTGGTGGCGAAGTTCTTCCGTTGCATCCTCGAAGCAGGCCCGACGAGCTACTGAGTTCGTGGATCGTGCGATTGGCACGGGCCAATCGCATCAAGGTCCATGCCTTGTGCGCCCGTCTCGGAGGGAACATGGCCCCCGTTTGGAACCGGGACGTCGACCGCATGGCGCCGCCCTGGCTGATCGAGCGCCTGGCCCTCCTGACGGGAAGGCCCGTGGCGGAAATCTACGAGACCACGCTTGCCGACCTCGCGGACAAGATCGACATTGATCATCATCCCAACGGAACCTCCACCTGGCTCCTCCCGCTCGGGATCTGGCATCGCCAGCGGCTGAAGTTCGGCCTTCAGTTTTGCCCGATTTGCCTGCACATGGACGAGGACCCCTACATCCGCAGGTCCTGGCGCCTGGCGTTCTACACCGAGTGCGAACACCACCATACCTTGCTAATGGATCGCTGTGCGTCATGTGGCAAGCCGCATGCCTACTTCCGCGGCGAGCTCGGGGATCGGAATGCGATAAGGGCGCCCTCCATGGCCATCTGCACCCATTGTGGGTTCGACCTGAGCTTCGCACCGATTGACCGCTTTGAGTGGCCTGACTGGCAGACGAGCGTTGCAGTGCGGACCTTGCAGTTCATGAACGATTTCGGATGGGCCACGCTCGACGGCAAGATCTATGAGAAATCCGCTGACATCCTGATGGTGCTGCGCCAGGTGATCAGCATCCTCTCCAGCTCGACAAAGGATGGTCAGCTGTACGACGCTGTTGCCGACCAGATCTGGCCCCAGGGCTACCATGTCCTCGGAAGCCGTGGGGAGGCCTACGAGCGGCGTGGTGTGGCCGAGCGCCATCGCCTGTTCGGGATGGCTGTCTGGCTGCTGCAGGATTGGCCCCACAGATTCGAAACGTGTGTCCGGACCGCGGACGTGCGGCGTTCCTACTTTCTCGGGGGTATCGGCGTCCTGCCGCCATGGTTCGTGTCACAGGTCCGACGTCATTGAGAGCTGACTTCACTGTGAGCAGCCCGTCGGATCATCGGCCAAGAGCCGTCATCCAACGTAGAAGTGAGCGGTCTGCGCGGCATTTCGCGCAGGTCCGATCGACTGCCGGGTTAGAAGGGCAAATTAACGAGAGCCCCTGTCATTTACTTTTTTGGGGGACTGCTAGATTTGCTAGGTTTGAGGGACGGTGTATTCCCTTCTGTGGTTTTGTTATCACGGCGGCGCTGGTCCGGTTTCCCTGTTGATTTTGCTATCGGCTTCGGTCCTGGTTTAAGTGCCATGAATGCTCTCCTTTGTGGTTTAAAAAATTGCAGTGTGCGCTTGCCTTCTAACTTGGCTAAAGGGGAACAGCGCTGCTGTATAACGCCGCCACCTGTCTCCCTAACATCGGCGCATGGATCGCGGCCTGCAGCCCGCACGAGTGCTGGCTGAAGTCAAGGCGAAAGGGATATTTGCTAACACTCTACGAAAAGCGGCACGCTGGGCCGGAGTCACTTTGACCTTGAACGGCCGTGCGGGCGAGCGGGTTTTCACGCCTGGACGAAGATTCTGAGCGCCTGCTATCCGCCTGCATCGGCGTCAGCTTCGGGCCTGCTGCTGCCGGCGGAGACGTTCTCGCGAGCGTCTGCTTGAAGGCCGAGAGCGGTCGATGCGGACGGGCCGAGACGATGGGCGCGTTGCACAGTCGGTGAGACCAAGGGTTATCCCGTAACCCTTGCCGCCGGCATGGTCAGCCGCGGGGCGCGCTACTTGTCGCTTCAGAGATCCCATCCGCTAGCTGGCGCAAGAGCGGAACGTAGCGCGTCGCAACCTCTCGGTCGGACACTACGTTGTTCTGCAAAACGAGATTGATCGCCCCGATTGCGTGTTCTCCGATCCGGATCGGAAATCCAATCGCGGTGACGCTTGATTCCGAGGCCCATTCACCTCTGTTCATCGCATAACCGCGGCGTCTGGTCTCGCGAATGATTCGTTTCACATAGCCGCTGTCGCGCGCCATTTCGCCGATGGCATCCGTGCGCTGCGCCAACAAGGCCAGCGTGGCGACACGTTCTTCCTCGGCGCACCAGCTCAACCACGCTCGACCCAACGAAGAGACGAGCATCGGGATGCGAATTCCGATCGTAGCGCGGTGCTGCGAAAGCATGCTGACCCGATGGGTGGACTCCCTCACGATCATGAAACCAGCGTCCGGCGTGGCCAGGTCGCTGGGCCACGAGAGCGCCCGCAAATGTGCACGCATGGCCGGTGCCGCTACGCGGTCGATCCAGTCCGCGCCAACGTAGCCCTCGGAGAGGCGGCGCACCTCGAAGCCCAGCGCGTAGGAGGCGCCATCGTCCTTGTGGTGAACCAGGCCTTCTGACCTCAACGTCTCCAGCAGCCGTTTGACGGTGGTTCGGTGAATGCCGGTGATCCGAGCAAGCTCGACGACGCCACCGATTCCACCCGGCAGCGCATTTAGCGCCCGCAGTACAGACAGCCCCCGGCTCAAGCCCCTGACTTCCCGATAGAGGTGCTCGTGCGGAGTGCGTGCGGATATCGCCATTTCGATTTCTTTTGGTGCACTAGGTGCACCGACTATACGTCGTCGGCTTGCGCTCAGACACTGCCTCACATCAGCAAAAGAACCACATCGGCCGCAGAGGCCCTCTACCTGGAGACACGAAATGAGCATCACCCGACGCGCCCTTTGCACTTCGATCGCCCTTGGCCTTACCTTCTCGCCTGCCTTCGCGCAGGAGCCTTCTAAGCAACCCATTCGCATCATCGTGCCGTATCCGGCGGGCGGCAACGCGGACTCGGCAGCGCGTGCGGTGGCCAACCTGACCTCCGAAAGCCTGAAGCAGACCATCCTGATCGACAACCGGCCCGGCGCCTCTTCGATCATTGGTACCGAGCTCGTCAGCCGCGCGCCGGCCGACGGCCTCACCATCGGCGTAGTCTCGGACTCGCACGCCATCAATCAGGTCATGGCGAAGAACCCCAAGGCCGCAGACATCCTTGGTGGCAAGGTGCCTTACGACGCGGTACGCGACTTCGTGCCGATCTCCGGAATGATCTTGGTCCCACTGGTTCTGGTTGTGAATCCGAAGGTTCAGGCGCGCACCGTGAAAGAAGTGGTGCAGCTGTCCAAGGGCGGCGACAAGTCTGGCCTGAACTTCGGCACGATGGGCACCGGCAGCCCCTGGTTCCTGCACATGCACCAGCTGCACAACCTCACGCAGGGCACGTTTGTCGACGTTCCCTACAAGGGCCTCGCACCCGCGGCGACGGACCTCATCGCGGGACAGATCGACATCATGGTGATGCCGGTGCACTACGCGCAGCAGTACGTCAAAACCGGCAAGCTGGTCGCGATCGCAACCCTTGGAGAGCAGCGCCACTCGCTCATGCCCGACGTGCCGACTCTTGCCGAGAGCGGCTATCCGGGCCTCGCAATCTCCAACTACCTGTATTTCGTCGCGCCTGCTGCGACGCCCAAAGCCACGGTCGAACGCTTGAGCAAGGCGTTCATCGCAGCGCTCAAGGATCCCTCGATGAAGGACAAGTTGTCCGCCTCGGGCGACCCGTATCCGGCTGCGCCGGCCGAGCTGTCCGCGCGCCTGCGCAAAGACATTGACGCCTACGGCACCGTCATTCAAGCCACGCTGAAGTAAGAAAGAAGAGGATCCATCGTGAATCGACCGGAACAGTTCCAGACCGACGTGCTCGTGGTGGGCACGGGGCCCATGGGTGCGACGACCGCGTTGGCGCTGGCCACCTACGGCGTGCGCGTGCACGTGGTGAACCGCTTCAATTGGACAGCGAACACGCCCCGCGCCCACATCACCAACCAGCGCGCCGTCGAGGTGCTGCGGGATCTCGGCGTAGAAAAGGAAGCGCGACTGGAAGCCACGCCTTGGGAGTGGATGGGCGACACCCTCTTCACCACCAGCCTCGCGGGCCCGGAGATTGCACGCTTGCGCACCTGGGGCACGGGGGACGACCGCATCAGCGACTACCTGCAGGGCAGCCCCTGCACGATGCTCGATCTGCCGCAGGACAAGATGGAACCGCTGCTTGTGAAGAATGCGGCCGCCCGTGGTGCCGTCTTCTCGTTCAACACGGAATACCTTCGCCACGAGCAGGACAGTGAAGGTGTCACCGTCTTCCTGCAGGACAGGGCGACAGGACGCGAGTACCAGGTCAGGGCGCGCTACCTCGTGGGCGCCGACGGCGCGCGCTCGAAGGTCATGGACGATGCAGGCCTGCAGGTCGAGGGTCAGCTCGCACGTGCCGCGACTGCCTACGTTTTCTTCAAGGCGGACCTCTCGCGCTACGTCGCGCACCGGCCCAGCATCCTTTACTGGATCGTCACATCCAATGCGGCCTTCGGCGAGATCGGCATGGGCTTGCTGCGCGCCATCAACCCCTGGGACGAGTGGATCGCGGGATGGGGTTTCGACATGAACAAGGGCGAACCCGATTTCTCTCCCGAAGAGATCAAACGCAAGGTGCGCCTGCTGGTCGGCGACCCGGACCTGGAGTTCGAGGTGAAGAGCACATCGGTCTGGTACGTCAATCAGGCCCACGCGCCGATCTACTCCAAGGGGCGTGTGTTCTGCGGGGGCGACGCGGTGCACCGCCATCCGCCATCGTCCGGGCTGGGCTCCAACACGTGCATGCAGGATGCATTCAACCTCGCCTGGAAGCTCGCCTTCGTGGTCAAGGGTTACGCCGGCGAACGGCTGCTGGACTCGTACACGTTGGAACGCGCGCCAGTTGGCGCGCAGATCGTCGCGCGCGCCAACCAGTCTCGCATCGACTATGCGCCTTTGAACCGGTGCTTCCGCGATGCCGATGCGGCCGATCCCGTCGAAGCGGGCCTGCAGAAGCTCGCTGACCCCGGTCCCGAGGGCCTTGCTCGCCGGGCGGCGTTGGCAGATGCGCTCAAGGTCAAGAACTACGAGTTCAACGCCCAGGGGGTCGAGCTCAACCAGCGCTGCGTGTCTGCGGCAGTGATCCCGGATGCTGGTGCGGCCGAGGAGGTCTGGAGGCGCGATCCGCAGCTCCATGTTCAGGCCACGACGCGTCCAGGCGCGAAGTTGCCTCACGTCTGGCTGGTCGGCGCCGATGGTCGCCGCGTATCCACGCTCGACCTGGTCGGCAAAGGACGCTTCACGCTGCTGACGGGAATCGCCGGCGAGGCCTGGGTGAACGCAGCAGCGGCAATAGACCGCCCGTACCTGCGAACGCTGGTCATCGGCGCTCCTGGGACCTTGGACTCCTATTGCAGCTGGCAGGAACTGCGCGAAGTGGACGAGGCCGGCGCAATCCTCGTGCGGCCCGACGGCGTTGTGGCTTGGCGTCAACACGCAGCCGCTACTGACGTAAACGGTGCGAAGGTTGCGCTGGAGCGCGCCCTCGCTGCTTTGCTCGACGCAGACCCAGTGGCGGATCGTCCATGACCCGCCGTGCGTTCCTCGGGATGTCTCATTCGCCGCTGATGGGACTGAACCCGGTTCCCCCGGCGGTCGAGAGCGACCTGAAGGCCGCAATTGCCACAGCACGCGAGCACGTCCTGAAGTTCGATCCCGAACTCATCGTGCTGGTGGCGCCCGACCACTACAACGGCTTCTTCAACCAGCTCATGCCGCCGTTCTGCCTCGGCACGCAAGCCCGCGCAGTCGGCGACTACCTATCGCCCGCAGGTGAACTCAACGTCGACGCCAGGATCGCTGAAGCCCTGGCCGCGCACTTGATGGAGGAAGACTTCGACATCGCGGTGTCCCGGCGCATGGAGGTCGACCATGGCTTCTCTCAGGCACTGCAGTTGCTGTGGGGGGGCCTGGAAACACCGCCCCTGCTTCCGCTGTTCATGAACGCGGTGGCGCAACCTGGAATTCCACGACTGCGCCGCTGCCGTGCCCTGGGCCAGGCCATTGGGAGGTATCTGGACGGGCGTCAGGAAAGAACCTTGCTCATTGGCTCGGGCGGCCTGTCGCACGAGCCTCCGGTGCCGACGCTATCCCACCCTGACCCTGCGGTGCGTGAGCGCATCACCGTCAAGAGCGAGCCCACGCCCGCCGACCGAGAGGCCAAGACGCAGCGCGTCATGGCCGCGGGCCGAGCCCTGGCCGAGGGCTCCAGCGCCATGAAGCCCATCAACCCAGCGTGGGATCGACGCTGGATGGACCTCCTGCCGCAGGGCACCGCGGGCCTGGACGAGCTTTGCGCGTCGACCGAGCAAAGCATCGAGCAAGAGGGCGGCCTTTCCGCTCACGAATCGAAGACTTGGCTGGTCGCTCGCAGTGCGCTGCGCACCGATCAGGGCGTTCCTTGCACCTTCCGCCACTACCAGGCCATCCCGGAATACATCGCTGGCTTCGGCCTGATGTTCCTCGAGCAGCCGTCTCTTCAATGAAAGCGAATCCCATGGACAAACGAATCGAACAATGGGCCGAGCGCCTGCGCCAGGCGGAGCAGCAGCGCGAACCGATCCCGCCACTGCGCGAGGAGATCGGCGACGACGCTGGTGGCGAGCTCGCCTACGCCATTCAGCAGGCCAACGTCGCGCATGCCGTCGCCCACGGGCGACGCGTGGTCGGACGAAAGATCGGACTCACCTCGTTGGCCGTGCAAAAGCAGTTGGGCGTCGACCAGCCCGACTTCGGCACGCTCTACGCCGACATGCTCTACGGCGACGACGAGATCGTGCCGCTGTCGCGCACGCTGCAACCCAAGGTCGAGGCCGAGGTTGCGTTGGTGCTCGAGCGCGACCTGCCCGCTGCGGACACGACCCTCATCGAGCTGATGAGTGCCGTCGCCTATGTGCTGCCGGCCATCGAGATCGTCGGCAGCCGAATCGCGAACTGGAACATCCGGTTCACTGACACCGTCGCGGACAACGCCTCCAGCGGCCTCGTGGTGCTCGGGGGTGTGCCCACGAAGCTCGACGGCTTGGACCTCAAGTTCTCCAAGATGACCATGCAACGCGGCGAAGAGTCCGTGTCGAGCGGAAGTGGCGAGGCCTGTCTTGGTCATCCCCTCAATGCAGCGGTTTGGCTGGCACGAAAGCTCGCGGCGCTGGGACAACCGCTGCGTGCCGGGGACCTGGTCCTCACGGGCGCCCTCGGTCCGATGGTGCCCGTCGTCGCAGGCGATCGGTTCGAAGCGCGTATCGAAGGCGTCGGCACCGTCCGCGCGCGCTTCGGCAACGAGTAACAGGCGAGACGCTCCTTCTTCATTCACACCGGCAGCCCGTGGGCTGCGAGAGGTATTCATGACACGAAAACTCAAGGCCGCAATCATCGGCAGCGGCAACATCGGGACCGACCTGATGATCAAGATCCTGCGGCACGGCAGGCACATCGAAATGGGCGCGATGGTGGGCATCGATCCCGCATCTGATGGCCTGGCGCGTGCCACGCGCATGGGTGTGGCGACGACGCACGAAGGCGTGGCCGGCCTGGTGAAGCTGCCGGTGTTCGCGAACATCGACGTGGTGTTCGACGCCACTTCCGCGGGGGCGCATGTCAAGAACGACGCATTCCTGCGCCAGCACAAGCCCGAGATTCGCCTGATCGACCTGACGCCCGCCGCCATCGGTCCGTACTGCATTCCGGTCGTCAGTGGAAGCGCACATCTCGACGCGGCTAACGTCAACATGGTGACCTGCGGTGGCCAAGCCACCATTCCGATGGTCGCGGCGGTGTCCCGGGTTGCCAAGGTTCACTATGGCGAGATCGTTGCGAGCATCTCGAGCAAGAGTGCGGGCCCCGGCACGCGCGCCAACATCGATGAGTTCACCGAGACCACCTCGAAAGCCATCGAGGCTGTCGGCGGTGCGGCGAAGGGCAAGGCCATCATCGTACTTAACCCGGCCGAGCCGCCGTTGATGATGCGTGACACCGTCTACACGCTCAGCGAACTGGCGGACGAGGACGCGATCTCCGAATCCGTCGAGCGCATGGCCAAGGACGTGCAGGCCTACGTGCCCGGCTACCGCCTCAAGCAGCGGGTGCAGTTCGACAGGATCGAGCCCGGCCATCCGATTCGCATTCCCGGTGTGGGCGCGCGGCTGCACGGCCTGAAGACCTCGATCTTCCTGGAAGTCGAAGGTGCAGCCCACTACCTGCCGGCCTACGCCGGCAACCTCGACATCATGACCAGCGCCGCGCTGCGCACTGCCGAGTCAATGGCAGAACGGATGCTCGCGCCCGCAATCGTTTGAAGGAACTACCGTGAGCAACCCAACCAAGAAAATCTACATCTCGGATGTCACGCTGCGCGACGGCAGCCACGCGATCCGCCATCAATACAGCGTCGAACAGGCCAAGCAGATCGCCAAGGCCCTGGACGACGCGAAGGTCGATTCCATCGAAGTCGCACACGGCGACGGCCTGCAAGGCGGAAGTTTCAACTACGGCTTCGGCGCGCACACCGATGTGGAATGGATCGAGGCGGTGGCCAGCGTCATTCGCCACGCCAAGATCGCCACGCTACTGCTGCCGGGCATCGGCACCGTCCACGACCTCAAGGCCGCGTACGACGCTGGCGCGCGCATCGTGCGCGTCGCCACGCACTGCACCGAGGCGGACATCTCCCGCCAGCACATTGAATACGCCCGCCATCTCGGCATGGAGGCCGTCGGCTTCCTGATGATGAGCCACATGACCACGCCGCAGGCGCTGGCGCAGCAGGCCAAGCTGATGGAGAGCTACGGCGCGACCTGTTGCTACGTGGT
Source organism: Variovorax sp. GW531-E2 (assembly GCF_059423125.1). NCBI lineage: Bacteria > Pseudomonadati > Pseudomonadota > Betaproteobacteria > Burkholderiales > Comamonadaceae > Variovorax > Variovorax sp. GW531-E2. The sequence goes on from NZ_JBWKXQ010000010.1 coordinate 114,926, forward strand.
CGATTCCGGCGGTGCGCTCAGCATGAACGACGTGCGCGACCGATTCCGGGCATTCAAGGACACCTTGCAGCCGGAGACCCAGACGGGCATGCACGCCCACCACAACCTAAGTCTCGGCGTAGCCAACTCGATTGTCGCGGTGGAGGAAGGGTGTGACCGAGTCGATGCAAGTCTTGCTGGCATGGGCGCTGGCGCCGGCAACGCGCCGCTCGAAGTCTTCATCGCCGCAGCCGCCCGTCTTGGCTGGGACCACGGCACTGACCTCTACAAGCTCATGGACGCCGCAGATGACATTGTTCGTCCATTGCAGGATCGCCCTGTGCGCGTCGACCGCGAGACGCTCGCGCTCGGCTACGCCGGCGTCTATTCCAGTTTCCTGCGCCACTCCGAGGTAGCTGCGAAGAAGTACGGCCTGAAGACCGTCGACATCCTCGTGGAACTCGGCAAGCGCCGCATGGTGGGGGGTCAGGAAGACATGATCGTCGACGTGGCGCTCGATCTCCTGGCGAACAAGCCTACTCAACCTGGATCACCTGAGGCGGTTTCTGCGGCCCTTGCCAGTTCCTGAGATCTCTTTGAAAGACAGCACCACATGACCACCGAAACCACGACCATCACTGACGCCTCGACCAGCCGCCTCGTGCGCATTAAAGAGGGAGATCTCGACCTGCAGCTCCACTACAACGATGCAGGCAAAGGCGAGCAGACCGTCGTCATGCTGCACGGCTCCGGCCCCGGCGCGAGTGGTTGGTCGAATTTCCACCGCAACGTCGAGCCGCTGGTCTCGGCCGGCTACCGCGTCATCCTCATGGACGCTCCTGGTTGGAGCAAGAGCGACCCCATCGTGTCGAAGGGGTCGCGCTCCGACCTCAATGCCACGGCGTTGAAAGGCCTGCTGGACGTCCTGAAGATCGACAAGGCTCACCTCATCGGCAACTCAATGGGCGGCCACAGCGCCGTGGCATTCGCTCTCGCGAACCCATCGCGCGTTGGCAAGCTCGTGCTCATGGGCGGCGGCACCGGCGGTGTCAGCTCGTTCGTTCCCATGCCCACCGAAGGCATCAAGCTCATCGGCGCGCTATACCGCGATCCCAGCATCGAGAACCTGAAGCGAATGATGAATGTGTTCGTGTACGACACCAGTGCGCTGACTGAGGATCTCTTCCGACTGCGATTGGACAACATGTTGTCGCGCCGCGATCACCTCGAGAACTTCGTCAAGAGCGCCGAAGCCAACCCGAAGCAGTTCCCCGACGTGGGCCATCGCTTGGGCGAGATCTCGGCCGAGACGCTGGTGATCTGGGGGCGCGACGATCGCTTCGTGCCGCTGGACACCGGCATGCGCCTTGTTGCAGGGCTTCAGAAGGCCGACTTGCACGTGTTCAGCCGTTGCGGGCATTGGGCGCAGTGGGAGCACGCCGAGAAGTTCAATCGCATGGTGGCCGAGTTTCTGGGCCGCTGAGCGCCGAAGCGAGCTTCAGCCGGGGCTGCTAACCAGCCTCCGCCGATTTGCGCCTTCCCCCCGGGGCGCGCCAAGTACCGGGCTACTGCGGATCAAGGAGACAAAGATGACAAAGTCGATGCGTGCTGCGCGCCTGCATGTCGAGGGCCAGCCTTTTCAGGTGGATAGCGTGCCGGTGCCCGAGGTCAGGCCGACCGATGTACTGGTCGAGGTGAAGGCCGCCGGCGTGGTGCCGAACCTGCGCAATGTCGTGACCCACTATTCGCAGTGGTTTCCGTTCTTGCCGTTGCCTCGCCTGCCGGCGATCTATGGACTCGACTCGGCTGGCGTCGTCGCGGCCGTGGGCAGCCAGGTGCGCTCGGTCAAGGTGGGCGATCGCGTGTACGTGAATCCGGGGCTGTCCTGCGGGAACTGTACGGCTTGCCGACGGGGTGAGCCCATCAACTGCACGTCGTACACGTTCCAGGGGTACTTCGGGTTCGGCGCAGGCTCGCAGCAGATCTTCGAGGATTACCCCTACGGTGGCTTCGGTCAGTACCTTACCGCCCCTGCGGCGAACCTGGTCAAGCTGCACGACAGCATCACCTTCGAGCAAGGTGCTCGCTTCGGCTATCTCGGCACCTCGTATTCCGCGCTGCGCAAGGCGCAGTTCGCGCCGGGTCAAACATTGCTGGTCGACGGCGGCACCGGCACCCTTGGCCTGGGCGCGGTCATCCTTGCACTCGCGATGGGCGCGTCCAGGATTTTCGCGACCGGTCGCAATACAAGTCTTCTCGAGAAACTCGGCAGCCTCGATCCACGCATTGTCCCGATTGAGCTCGGCAAGCGGCCGACGGCCGAGATCGTCATGGAAGCAACAGGCGGATATGGCGTCGATGCGCTGATCGAGGCGCTGGGTCCGAACGCATCGCCTGCGACGGTCCTTGACTCGTTCAATGCGCTTCGCCGCGGCGGCAAGGCCGTCAACATTGGCGGCGTTGCAGATCCGATTCCGCTCGAGCCCTTTCCGCTGATGTGCCTGCAAAAGTCATACATCGGCTCCCTTTGGTTCACGACGGCCGAAGGCCAGGATATGGCGGACATGGCCCATGCGGGCACGCTGAACCTCGGCGTTTTCGAGCATGAGCGCTTTTCGCTCGACCGGGTGAACGAAGCGCTCGAAGCGGTAGACAAGCGCGGCGGTGGTTTCACCAACGTCGTGATCATGCATTGATCGTTGCAACGAGCAGGAGGCAAAAATGGAAATCAGACGCATCGTGACTGGGCATGTGGCATTGGGGAAATCTGTGTTTGCATCGGACTCTGCAACGCCGCGCATTCACCGGTTCGAGCACGTCCCTGGGTTTGAGACCTCGCTCATCTGGAGCACGGACGAACCGACGGTCGTGCCCGCGAAAGGCACGCGCGACCCTGCAGCCGACGCAACCTCATGGGTGCCCGAAAAAGGCGGGACCCGCCTCATGGTCGTCACATTCCCACCGGACAGCGTGATGGCCGCGCCGAACTTCGATCCTGCCGCTGCGGGCGCGGAGTATATGAAAGCGATTCCCGGACTCGCCGAGCGCTTTGAGGTTGATCATCCAGGCATGCACACGACAGACACCGTCGACTACGCCATGCTGCTGAACGGGGAGATACATCTCGAACTGGACGATGGCGAACGCAAGTGTCTCAAACCGCATGACGTCGTGATCCAGCAAGGCACGCGCCATGCCTGGCGCAATCTCGGTGCAGTCCCGGCCACCATGCTCTTTGTGCTCGTTGCCGCAACACGTCAGGCCTGATCTCTTTCCGATTCAACTCAAAAGCAAGAACCATGTACTACGAACCAGGAAACATTCCCCACGGCCTCAAGCATGACCCGTTCAAGTCCTGCGTCGTGCCTCGCCCGATCGGATGGATCTCGACCGTCGACGGCAAGGGCAATCACAACCTTGCGCCTTACAGCCAGTTCCAGAACGTGACGTTCAATCCGCCGATCGTCATGTTCGCCTCCAACCAGGACAGCAAGGGAAATCGAAAAGACACTGTGCGCAATGCCGAGGAAAGTGGGGAGTTCGTTTGGAACATGGCGACATGGGATCTGCGCGATGCGGTCAACATCAGCGCGCAGGAGTTGCCTCTGGATGTGGACGAGTTTGAACTTGCCGGTCTTGAGAAAGCTCCCTCTCGCCTGGTGAAAGCGATGCGGGTAAAGCGATCGCCCATCCAGTTTGAATGCAAGTACCTGAACACACTTCGCTTTCCTGGCAACGGCCCGATGGGCAGTGCGGACGTCGTGTTCGGCAAGGTGGTCGCCATTCACATTGCAGACGAAGTTCTGGATGCCAACGGACAGGTTGACATCGTGAAGGTGCGCCCGATCGCCCGCATGGGGTACTTCGAGTACACGTCTGTGGACTCCAAATTCAGCATGGTCATCCCAGGTGATCAACGGGCACTGTTGGGTGGCCTCGAAGGTTCACCGGACAAGGTCAACCTCGAACTCACGCGCAACGCATAAAGCGCTGCTCGCCTAAAAAAACTACAGGAGACAGAATGACAAGACAAACTCGTAGAACCCTTGCCGCCCTCGGCGTCGCGTTGATCGCGACAACCTTCGCCTTTCCGACAACTGCGCAAAGCTACCCGGAGCGTCCCATGCGTGTCAGCGTCGGTTTTCCGACGGGCACTGGTCCTGACCTTCTCGCGCGCGTCGTGGGGCTACGACTGTCGGAATTTCTCAATCAGCCAGTCGTGATCGAGAACAAGCCGGGAGCGGGCGGACAAATCGCCACGCAGCTGGTCGCAAAAAGCGCCGCTGATGGCTACAACCTTTTGATGGCTGAAGCTGGATCGGTCAGTATTGCGCCTGCGGCATTCGAGAAGCTTCCGTACATCCCGGCGCGCGAACTGGTCGGTGTGGCGGAGTTGGCATGGGCCGACTTCGTTCTGGTCGTTCCCGTCATCTCTCCATACAAGACGCTGGCGGAGATGGTGAGCGCCAACAAGGGCAAGTCCAAGCCATTGAACTTCGCAACTTTTGGTGCTGGCAGTCCCGGACACTTTGGTGCGGTGGAGTTCGGCACGCAGGCGGATGTGAAAGTGGAGCCCATTCACTTCCGCAGCACCGGCGATGCGGTCACAGCCATCATCGCCGGGGATGTCGACGGCGCTTGGGTCTCTACAGCGGTGGCGAGCGCCCAGATCAAGGGAGGGAAAATGCGCGCACTTGCGACGACCGCCAACACGCGCTCGCAGTTGCTACCGACGGTGCCGACGACGGCGGAGGCGGGTATGCCGAACCTCAACTTCTCATCATGGCTCGCCATTCTTGCGCCCGCAGGAACCCCCGAGGCGGTATTGGACACGCTAAGTCGCGGCCTCGTACGAACTGTTCAGGTGCCTGAGGTTCGACAAAAACTGATCGAGGCGGGATTTCGTGTGACGGGTGCGGGCCGAAGTGAAACTGATCGGATGCTAAAGGCAGAAGCGCTGCGCTGGGGGGCCATCGTCAAGACCTCAGGCTTCAAGGGCGACTGAGCAACGACTACTTTTTCACCTGAGATCGCGCAGGTCTGCGATCCAAACGCCTAACTCTTGGCAGAGAGATTGTGATGGCCCTTCGAACGCCTCGATATCAGCACGATCTTCTGCCGGTCCGCAGCATCAGGTCGACTGGAACTGAATGTCAGGCAACGACCACGAGCGGTCGAAATAGGACTCCAGAGGGCCAAAGAGACGGAAATAGGCGAACCAGGATTTCCCAGGTGTCGTTGGAATCCAGTTCTTCTCGAGGCCGGACGGCGGTGTCGGGCCCAAGACAATGTCAATGGAGCCATCGGCGTTCTTCTGCAGATCCTGGCGCGATGAGCGGTCGGCGAGCTGCTGCGCGTTTTGAATCAATCCGCGGGTCTGCGTGTCGTACAGCGTGATCGACCAGAACAGCTTTGCCGGTACGTTCCGCGGCACGCGAAGACGATAACTGCGCTCCCCATGGAATGAGGCGCCCGTCGCATCGTAGTAGGCAGCGAGATAGGCTGCGCCGGCCCCAGGCGTCTTGGTCAGTACGGCCGCCGACGTGCCGGTCACTTCGTAGAAGAACGCGGTACGCTCCTCGAACAGCGTGCCGCCGGGCACATCTTGCTCGTTGTTGAAATTGGGGGCGATGAGGTACTCCCAATGAGCGTCGGGGCGGTAGCGCATGCCCGCAATGCGCTTCTTAAATGCGAGGGTCTTCGCAATCGCTTCACCCAAAACCGCGGCGTCTTCCAGGATCGATTTCTGTCTTTCGTCTGGATTGAATGACCGGTCGGCCTCGATGCCAAGCTGCTTGAGCATGGCGGCAAAGAAACGGTCGCGTTCCTCGACCGGCTCTCCTTGGATTGCATTTGCCAGCCGCTGCCAATAGGGAAGGCCCAGCGGGTGCGCCATGCTCGTCAGGTCTCCCTGCGGATTGAACCGCAGCAGGCGGGTGCTTGCTGGTGCGGGCTTCTGACCATAGGGGTGAACCTTGGTGGCGGAGAAAACCGCCTCCACTTTCTTGAGGTCTGCATCGAGTCCACGGCAGAACATGAGGACCTTGTATGTTCGTGACCGCAGGACATGCGCGCCGCTCGGAATGTCCGACGGAGCCTTCTGGCCCGGGCCGAGGAGAACGAAAACGGCACCGTTGCCGGCATCCGGCCCTGTCATGCCGACATCGCACAGAGGGCGATCCCACCAGTCGATCAACGATCCCGCCGTTGCCCCCCGCGGGTAGTGCAGGACGAGTGGTTGCTGCGAAAGATTGAAATAGGCGAACACATAGGGAGTCGTGACATTCGAACCGAGCATCATGCTGACGTCGCGGTACCCCGACACCAAAACGAGATCCCCGCTGCGCGCACCGGCGTTGTCCACCAGCATCTGCCGCGCGCTTTCCACCCCGACGGTCGGGATCGCCCAGAGATAGCTCATGGCAGCGCTCTGGTGGTCCAGGGCGTCGTAGAGGTCTTTCGCAGTTTGAGGCGTGGGCATCCCGAGATCGAACGTCAATGAGTCGACTTGCTTACCGATGTCGTTTCGCGTGCTCACCGCTTGAGTGGCAGCGCAACCCGTACTCAGCGCCGCCAAAGACGTAGCCATCTTGATTGCCCCTCTTCGATTCACCGGCATGAATGCTATTCCTTTCTAAGGTTTCTTCTACAAAGCGTGTCAGCTGGGAAAACGAAGTACGGCCTTGACCGTTCTGCCGCGCTCGCCATCCTCGACGGCTTCGTTGATCTGATCGAACTCATAGAACTTGATCAGCTTGTCGAATGGGAAGCGGCCCTGCCGATACAACTCCACCAACTTTGGGATGAACAGGTCGGGCACTGAGTCACCCTCGCAAATGCCGCGGATCTTCCGGCCGAGAAGAAGTCCCCAGGTGTCCAGGCCGATCTCGCTCCCGAATGCGGGTGCGCCAATCATTCCGCACTCGCCCATGATCTGGATTGAATCGACGGCCTGGCGCAATGCCAGGAGGTTGCCCGAGGTTTCAAGCGAGAACTGCGTCCCGCCGCCACCTGTGATCTCCTGGATCTTCTTGACCGGATCGTCAACCCGCGGATTGATGACATGTGTTGCACCCAGCTTGAGCGCGAACTGGAGCCGTGCTTCGTTGGGATCGACACAGATCCGGATGGCGCACCCGGTCACGTTCGCTCCCAACAATGCCGAAAGACCGACAGAGCCCGCGCCATAGATCGCGATCGAATCACCTGCCTGCGGACGCAGTGAGTTGATGACTGCGCCCGCACCGGTCTGCACGCCGCAGCCCAACGGCCCCATGAGTTCGAGAGGCACATCGGAAGGGATCTTGACCACGCTGCGCTCGGTGCCCAACGCATATGTCGCAAAGGAGGACTGACTGAAGAATGCCCCGTGCACGACCTCGCCGTCCTTGTGCATGGTGGGTGTTCCATCCATGCGCGCGAAGCCGAAGTTCGCCTTGAAGAAGTGCCGACAGTACATGGGCTTGCCGGTCTGGCATGTATCGCAATGGCCGCAGGAGTTGCAGCTCATCACGACATGGTCCCCTGGCTTGAGCTTGCTCACCCGGCCACCGACTTTTTCAACGACGCCTGCGCCTTCATGGCCGTATACCGCAGGAAATGGGGTCGGCACGACCTGGTCTCTTGGCAATGTGTCGGTGTGGCAGATGCCGCAGCTTTTCATGCGGATAAGGACTTCATCGTCCCGCGGGTCCTCCAGCTCGATCTCTTCGAGGGCGAACTTGCCACCCTTCTCGTGCATGACAGCGGCAGTGATTTTCATCGGAGGACCTCTTGGGATAGTTGGGGTTGAAAAGGCTGGTGCACACGTGGCCGGTTCATGATTTCGGGGCAAACCAGGGCTGGGCCACTTGCGTCTGGACCGTCACGGCCTTCAGATGGGTGTACATGTTCAGCGTCTCGTGGCAGTACTCGCTGCCGATCCCGCTTTCCTTGAAACCGCCGAACGGCGAGCCGCTGGCCAGATTGAAATAGTGGTTGATCCACACCGATCCCGCCTGCAGCCGATCGGCGGTCTCCCATGCGTTGCGCAAGTTGGAGGTGTACAGGCCGGCGGCCAGTCCGTAGCGCACCCCATTGGCTTCCTCGATCATCTGGTCGTAGTCCTTCCAGCGAATAACGCTGAGCACTGGCCCGAAGATCTCTTCCTGCGCGATGCGCATTCGGTTGTGCGCCTCGAACACCGCAGGGGTGATGAAGTAGCCTGCCTCGTGCCCGTCCACGGGAACACGCTTTCCACCGGTTACCAGGCGTGCGCCTTCGGCCTTCCCGATGTCGATGTAGCCGAGCACGCGCTTGCCTTGTTCGGCCGACACAAGGTTCGACAGCACCGTGTCCGGTGCAAGACCTGAGCCGATCCTCACGCGCTCCATTCCGGCGACCAGTCGTTCCATCACCGAGTCGTAGACCGCGTCATGCACGAACAGCCGGGTGCCCGCGAGGCAGGACTGGCCGTTGCAGTACATCGTCGCGAACATCGCGTTGTCGACCACCGCATCGATGTCGTCGATGTCGGGAAAGATGATGTTCGGGCTCTTGCCGCCCAACTCCAGTGAAACGGGAATCAGCCTTTCGGCGCCAGCACGAGCAATGATTCGGCCGACCTCGCTGCTGCCGGTGAACGCCAGCTTCGAGACGCCCGGGTGCGCAGTCAAGGCGGCGCCAGCTTCCTCACCAAAGCCGGGCACGATGTTGATGACGCCGGGTGGGAAGATCTTGGCAACATGCTTGCACAGCTCCAACGTACTGAGCGAGGCGTTTTCGTCTGGTTTCAGAACGATGGTGTTGCCTGCGGCTACCGCGGGAGCAATCTTGAAGGCGGTCATGATCGCCGGCACGTTCCACGGGATGATCTGCCCGCACACACCGTACGGCTCACGCTTGGCGACCAGGTAGCCGCCGGGAATCGGGCGACCGAAGCCTTCGTGCGTGATTGCCGCAGCCGCAAAGTAGCGGTACTGCGAAACCGCGAAGCGGTGGTCCAGTTCGGTTTCGAACAAGCGCCGGCCGATGTCGATCGAATCGATGCGTGCGAGCCGCGGCATGTCGGCCTCCACGGCGGCCGCAAGCTTCAGGAGCAGCGCAGAGCGCTCTTCCGGCGGCGTGGCACGCCAGGCCGGAAAGGCACTTGCCGCGGCTTGCACTGCCGCATCGACTTCGACCTTGCCGCATCGTGCGATGCGTGCGAGCTGTTCGCCCGTGCTCGAATGCCGGGCTTCGAAGCTCTGGCTGGTGATCGTCGGCTGGAACTCGTTGTTGATGAAAGCGCTGTAAGTCTCGGAAAGGCCGAGTTCGTGGGACAAGCTCATCAGGTACTCCTGCATGGGTGAAGGGGCTGGCAAACTGCTCAGCTGGCGCCAGTCTTGCTGAAGATTCGATGCGCAGCGATCCGAATTACGCCGGCTTGTCCGCTTTGCGCAGGTCGCTAGCCCCGGGTGTCCCCTGATCGCGTGGCGTGCGGCCACCAGAACGCCCGTGTAGAAAATGGACCGCTTGCTGCACAATGTCCAGAGTTGCCGGTCGGTACGCTAAAGAGGCGAACATGCACTATCAAACGAGAGATCTCGACGAGGCGATTGATGCTGTGGGTGCTGTGTACTGTCCGCATGAGCTGCATCTTGACCGCCGGGCAAGGATGCTGGATACCCGGCTGAGTGCCACCGAAGCAGGGCCTCTTCCGATCGTTCGACTTGCTTACGGAGCTCGCGTGGAGGTCGACGCCGGCGAGTTCCCCAAGCTATTTCTCTTCATGCGGTGTACAGCGGGTGAAGCTGCGGTATTCCAGGGCAACCGCACGTCAGCCTGGCATGAAGGGGCGACGATCCCGGTATCGGCTGGGCGTCCGACGCGTTTCGACTTTGGCCCCAGCTTCGAGCAGATCACTTTGAGGCCCGACGCGGCCGCCCTTGAAGCCTGCTGCTCCAATCTCGTTGGCCGACCGCTCGACGATGGGCTGAAGTTCGACCTGGTGCCATTCTCTCCAGAGCTCGAGCGCATATGGACTGGCATCCTGGATCTGGTCAAAACACTGCCGGGTTCGCTGCCGGCACCGGCGTATCGATCGCTGGAGCTGTTCGTGCTGACATCCTTGCTCCATGGGCATCCACACAACTATTCGGGATGGATGCGAGGAGAGCAGCCGGTCTCGCGCCCCGCCCGCTTGGCCAGCCGCGCCGAGGCGCTGATCCACGATCACGTTGGTGATCTGTCCTTGACTGTTTTTGATATTGCCTCTTCGCTCGGGATCAGCGTGCGCGCATTGCAATGCGCATTTCAGCAGCATCGTGCGACTACGCCCATGGCTTATCTGCGGAAGATTCGTCTTGGCCAGGTTCGTGAGCAGCTTCTGAATGTCGCGGATGAGCAGACGGTTACCGACATTGCGTTTGAGCACGGCTTCTTTCACCTGGGTCGCTTTGCGCGGGAATACAAAAAGCAGTTCGGTGAAGCTCCGTCCGATACATTGCGTGTACGCCGTGCAAGAACGACGAACTGATTCTTCAAGAATTTGTCGGAAGCCGCTGAGTCCCGTTCGAATGTTCGGCGTTTCGAACGGTCCCCAAGAACGCGGAGGTGCTCTATCGAAGCAGTCTGGCGGACGAACCCACGTATGCCCACGCGTACCTGAGTCTTGGCTTCATGCTTTGCGAAGCCGGTGAGTTTGATGCGGCTGCGTTGCTTTACCAAGAAGGGTTGCAGTACCCCGACGATCTACTGATGCATTTCAATCTCGCGGTGGCGCTCGAGGTTTGCCTCAGACGTGGACGGCGCATTGGCAAGCTAAAAAAAGGGGCTTCGGCTGCAGTTGGAACCCCTCGACGCCCATCGGATGCGGCCCTGCAGTATGCGTAATAGTCTGACGAAGGCCGTCCTTGCCTGATGCGCGGGCCGCGGGAAGCATCTGACCCGAATCGCAGACCCGC